>NZ_JBSRVI010000087.1:0-42284 GCF_055134445.1 Arcticibacterium sp. | reverse complement strand
GCTACTAATTAATGAATTAGTGGAAATGGAGAAAACCCGCCAAGCTAACTTTGACGTTGATGTAATGCGTGACAAATTCGGCTCTATTGACCCCAGAATGGAAAACGGCTGCATCACAACAGGGTTCGAAGCCCTTGGAACGGCTTATATTTTAAAAATCATTGTTTACAAGAAAGAAACCAATCGCCTTAAGAAATTGGGGTTTGATATTTTTAATAATTGATATGGAGGTAATAATTGAAAAGGGCTCTTCTGACGGAGAGGTAAAAATAGGGCTAAAAGGCATTAACTTTATAAATGAAGGAAAAGGGGTTCCGATCCTGAAAGACTTCGACCGTTCCGCAAAGTTGGGCGAAACTAAGTCTGTAAAATTAAAAGACAATTGCCTTGTTGCCGATTTTGAAATCACAAAAGAAATGCATGGCTTGTATCCAGTGATAGGGGTTCGGATTATACGTAACAGTGGCATGGTTGGGGATCATAGGTTTACAACAATGGTAGAAACCGAACTTTTGGCTATTGGCTTATCAGAGTCGCCTAATGAGGATAAATCTATTCAACCTATTAGATATACTGAACATTGAAAACACTCGAAGAAATCACCGCAGCAGTTGAAAAGGCTGAGAAGGAAAGGGAAAGCGACCAATAAATATGCCTTGTTACGACAGTAGAAACGACAGTAGTCGAATTGTGGTTGACAATCCAGAGGACAAAAAGATCATATCTGAGTTGATGAATAGAAATAAGAGCCTAGAGGCTGGACTTTGTGCTATTATTACAGAACTCGAAAAAGAGGGCATTGCGAATAAGATAATAACACGGGCGAGCAGAAGCGGACTTATTGACCTTGTAGGTTTTTGGGCTAATCACAGCAAAGAAGACGATGTTAGGCTGGCGAAAAAGCTCCATAGTGAATTTAGCGAACATGAGCAATCGATACTAAGAAAGTTACTTGGAGACAAATGAAAAGACCAATAATTAGTCAAGAAGAATGTATAAAATAAGCTTAACGCTTTGCGACAAGGTTGTACCTAGTAATATACCTGTATTAGAGTATGATAACGCAGACGAGTCATGTGAAATGGTGGAGGTGTGGCTAGAGTCTAAGCTGTTTGCTTTGTGCGAGTCTCCTAGCGTATTCGTATCTTTTGAAACAGAACGTTGTTGGGATGAAAACTTTTGTCGCATGGAGTCTGCGTTAACTTTTACCGTAACGGGTAGCGTTGATATTATCATGGATCACGCTATTACGTGCCTAACACAACATGAGGGGGTAGATGATGATGCAGTCTCAGACATAGACTTTGCTATCTTTGAATTTGAAAGCTATGAAGAAGCTTTCGGTTATTGCAGCGACTTGAAAGAAGGATCTTAATTCAACCTCGACTCATCAACCACATAAGCAATAGAACACCGACAATTTACCGACTCTTTAGCTGCTCCGTTCGGGTCGCAGGGGTAAAGCATTTGGCTAGCTCCAACTTGAAAATATTCGCCCTTTGGTTTTCTTGTATTATTTAGTGATATGTGCGAATTCCGAACTCTTGCGTCACTAGTCGCCAACCAAACCCCTTCCAAAGGCAATGTGCTTGAATTAGCCGCCTCAGTTGTTCCGAATGATGCCGCATAGGTCGTTTCTGTTCGTGCGATGGTTCTGGCTCTGTTTTTTACTATTCCTAGTTGTTTTTGCAACACCCTAGCACCTTCACGACTTCCGACACGTTGCTCAACAATGAAACCCAAAACCTTTCTAAGGTCGTTGATGGTAGTATTTCGTAGTGTTGATATTTTTACCTGAGTGGCTGCTCCGCCTATCGCCCTTAGTATTGTTTGCTTCCAAACTTCGGAGAAGAAGCCAGTTGCTAATTCAGGAAGGATAAAGTCCTTCTTTCCGGACATCCTTTTAAACTCTGCGTTCTGCCAGTCGTAAAAGCTCAAAGACTCCTTGGTGTAAATCTTGACGAGTAGTTCCTCCCAATCCGAACGGCTCACTCTTTCGACCTGAGCAAGTGCGGATTCTGCGGACTGGAATTGAATCACATCAATGTAATATTTATAAATCGCTTTCAGGTGATTATAAACGACATTAACGTTTCGCCTTTCTGCTGCGTTGTATAGTTTATTATAGCCTGGTCTATTCATCTAACGGCAACGGGTCAGGTATTGAAATATCCCAATACTTTTGTGGCAATTCGGCTCTTTCGTCTTGTAGGGCTTCGTAGTCTATGTATAGCCTCTTTTCGTTGTCGCTCATAAAGTCAGCCTTTGACAACATTTCCACTTCTTTAGCCAAATCCCTTCCGAGTTCTTCGTAAACGTCATAATCGAACGCTATTGAATAGCCTTGATAGTTTTGGATTACGTATTCTCTTAAGTGCTCCTCTATCGCTATAAGGTCAGGAAAAACGCCATCTCTTAAACAACTGGCAATATATGACCTTTGGTTGTCGTAGGTTGTGCCACCACTACTAGGGAAAATAACCTGTGCGTTGAAATTCCACAATGCAGAAATATCCTCTTTCGCTTCTTTCTTTGCGTCAGACGTCACGCCCCTGATTAGGTTTGATTGTAGTTGTGTCACCTCTATAGGTGAGCCAATTACCGCCATCAATTGAGATGTTTTCTGTCTCAGCGACCTAACTATACTGTCTCTAAACTTTTGGAATATTCCAGATTCATCATTAGGAATAGGATTGTCTCCGTCTTTTGGGGTAATCAACGCTCTTAAATCACCACCAGCAAATGAAGAATACTCCCTTTCAATCGCCTGTGTATACGCCTTAATTAAAGGCCATACAGCCTGTATTTTAGAAACCCCATACAAGTGCCCTCCGTTCATGTCTAGTTCTGGACTTTCGGAAGAAATGCGTATTACGTCCTCTTTTAAGATTGTGACATTTGGGTTACTTCTATACCTATAACCCAAAATAGGGTCTACCGGGTTTCCGCTGGCAACTATCTCAACTAGGTGAGTGGGTAGATTGTAAAGGTTATGGAATCTACCGCTATTTAAAGACTTTTCTAACCTTGTTCCATATAACGCAATCCATCCATTGTCTTTATACATACTTGACGCATACATAAAGCCAGCCCATGTTTGGTATTCATTTGGCCTAGTTAGTATCTTTTTAAGACTCACTAAGTCGGATTTTACCCCTATTTCGTCCATTGGCATATCCTCAAACGCCTTTGTCCTGAGTTTTTTTAGCTGCCTTAGCTCGTATGGGTTTGTATAGATTCCGTTCCATTTGTGAAACTCCTTCTTGTCGCTCTTGTTTTCTGGCTTATCTTGAAGGATTAGTGGCTTTATTTGACTGGATTTGCTGGCCTTCCAGTTTGTTACGGTGTATAATGGTGGATTGGTCTTTATAGCGTCGACATACTGCTTGCTATTGTGAATAATAGACGGAATCGGTATATTTTGGAAAGAATGCTGAAAGATAACCTCATTGAACTTGTTAGGCTCAGATGGGCTTTGTGTTGTTGGCTTTCGCCCTTTACTGAAGAAACCAGCCATTTAACTTGATGTTATTGGGCTGTTAGTGCGTTTTGGATATTCAAATATAGTTGGCATTTACCAATTATCCAACAGCCCAAGAATATTTTGGTTTTAATAAGCTCTCACAACCATACCGAACCGCATCAATTAAATGATTATAGGAGTCAATGGGCTTGTTTAGGTTGTTTCCTTCTTTGTCTGTGTCCCAAGTATAATTCCTTAGCTCTTTTATTAAGTTAGTAGATCTCGAGGTTACTAATAAATCATACTGCTGCAAGTTTTGGATGCCGTGCATGATTGAGTCCTTTCCTTTGTTTGCTCCTTTTATTCTAACCCCGCCCCTTTTGATTTCTTCAATACTTTTCGGTTCTGCTGAGTCGGCAACAATGTAAATATTGTCGTCGATATTCTGTTTTACAAAGTTGACTATATCAGGGTTGACCATTTTAGTCCGGTATAACCTTTCGTCTAGTATCAACTTGCCGTTCCATTTATAAATGTCTGCAATTGTGGTAGGGTCGTTTGTGTATCCAAAATCAAGCCCCCTGCTAAATAGCTGTGCGTCTGGCGGTATTGTGTCGATTTGTTTCCAGTTGTTGAAAATTACCCCCTCCAATGAGCCAATTAGCCCAAGGCCGTAAACGTTGTACCAGTTTTCCCAAAATTTGGAAGACTTGGCTTTCTCTTTAGCCTTTAAGATAAAGTCTATTGCTGATCGTGGGCAAGCTTCATTATCTAGGTAGTTGATAATTAAGAAATCAACGTCGCTATCTCCTTGTAATTCTTCATGAAACCAAAATGGACTAGTAGGATTCCAGTCCATTGTCACACTCCCTTTTGTTCGTACCGCTAACTCAGTATAGGCAGTAAAAGGCATATTATTTGCCTCATTCATGTATAATCTGTCACGCCTACCCCCTCTTAGCTTCTTTCCGTCATCAGCCCCAAAGAACTCAATATAAGAGCCGTTCGCAAAGGTGTAACGTGAATCTGTACTATGCCAGTGGCTTTGAATCCATCGACCAGTATCAATCATAATTTCCTTAAAATCCTTTATTGCACCTCTTTTGAGGTGTGGAACTGATTCGGCAACTACTGAAATAGATGTATTGGGGTGTTTTATAGCGAAATCAATTTCAATCGGCAATATTCCATAGGTCTTTCCTGCCGACGTTCCACCCTGAACGCCTTTAATTGGCTTTTTTAGGGCTTTAATCTTGTTTATTGCCGTTGTTCGCTCAAACGCCATTAGTCGGGGAATAGTGGTTGTTCTGAAATCTCAACCTTGCTTGTAATAGACTGCATAGCCCTACCAAATACATAATCCCTAAAATCGGCTAATGCCTTCGACCTGGTTGTGTCGTCGGTCATTTCTTTTATTATCAATCTGAGGTACAAGGGTTGTTCTTTGTCGTTTGCTATTTCTTTAATAGCCAGTTCGTCCAATGAAAAAATTATTTGGTAGGCTTCAATTAGTTGCTCCTTGGATAAAGGTTCAAAACCTTCCTCTTTCATCTTTGCATTAAACATGGTGAAAGTCTTAGGTTTCCGACCCCTATTTTTAGGCTGGTATTCTGACGAAAATTGTTTTCCATCCTCTCCATCAATTTTACTGTATCCTCCCGCCATATCGTCGTTTTTTCGTCGTTTTACCTTACTTAGAACGGTACACCCTCAACCCTACTTATCTGACAAAAATAGAACTAAATATAGTTGGTATTTCCAGACTATGCAACAAGCGAGTAAAATTAATTTACTGAATTGCACTATTGTAATAATTATATGACAAAATAAAGAACTTTTGACTAATACTTAAAGTATTGTAATTATATTATTACATATTCAATCGTTTTCGTATCTTTGAAATGTCGGAACAACGAAGTGACGACATAAACGACTAAGACAATGAAAAAGTTAGCTACATGGGGTAAGGTTATCAAGGAAACAGAAATGGCAATGCTTATCGAAACAGAGGTTGGCAATGTTGAGCAAATGGAAGAGACTACAAGGTCTCAGGACTGGTTCCCAAAATCTCAATTAGAAATATTAAGACGAGGAAACTCAAAGGAGGTCATTAATGATGAAAGGTCAAATACTGTCTTTTTTGTAAGTAAGAAAAAATACTTCCCTAGTAACAAATCAATTGAAATATCAAGTACAAAAGGGATTTACTCAACCACTGCTGATGAGGTAAAAGAGGGTAATTCTAATTCAAATCTTTTCAAAAACACTAAATATACATTTGCTTAAAAACCTTAGTCGCTCCGAAATCGCAAGAAAGTAGGAGCTTTAACAACAACAATTAAACAATTAAGACGATGAAAGCTCAAATCAAAATCGAAAAACCATTCCGTGTAGGCTCAGCTAATGAACTTTATGAAGTGATGGGAAAGCTAAATTCTTATGTCTCTGAATACGGGATAGACACAAAAGGGAATATCTATTTTAAAATGCTTAATGGAACAACTGAAAGGTATTCAAGAAAAGAGTTCATTAAGATGTCAAGAGAAGACAGAAACGTATTTTAAAACAAAAACACCCCGAACATCTACACAATGAACGGGGTGTTTAAACAACTAAGACGATGCAAGATAACGAAGATTTAATGTTCAACCAATCGGACAGCTTTATTGATTTCCTAAAAGAACACCCTTTAATCTCTATAAACGCTTTAGAGAAGGAGACCGGCTGCAAGGGAAATGTAATTGCTCAGGCTATGGCAGGCAATCGAAAAATACCAATTCATTATTGGTACGCTATAAATAATACCCTGGTCAATTACGGGTACAGTATCGATGATTATGTAAGCACCGAGGAAGGGGATTAATTTATCACCCAAAATCAAAGAAATAAACGATAGTTTGGGCGATAAGTGGGTGATAAAAATATTGTTTCATCTTTTCTTGCTTTATGTTTGCAAATATCAAATAGAATGACGTACTTTGAAATGCAGTAACAATTAAACAATCAAAGAAATGAAACTATCAATCGAAACAACTAACAAATTAAGAGCTGGGGATTTAGAGAACGCTTATAATGATGCTTTAAACGCAACAAACAGAGAAGGGTTTATTTGTAAGCTTAAGTCTAACATGCCTAACACAATTGTAGGGGCTGGAGGCAATCACATCTTTGTTTCTGAACAAGGTGGGGAAAGGTTAGGCTTAATTACAAACCCATTAAGATAAATAATTCACGGGGTGTTAACCACTTCTTCAGGAAATCCGCAAATTAGACCGAGGTAAGTACATTGAGTTGAGGCATATTGACTATGATTTAATTCGAGACAATAAGCCAATGTTGATAAGATTGCTAATTCTGGTTATAATGAAATACAAATGATATGGGACAAAGAGTAACACAAAGAATTTTAGAATGTGACATATGCAATAATATCCCTGAAAATGGGGCTTACTTATGGCGTATGGGTAATGAAATGTGGTGTGAAGCCTGTTGTGACAAAGCCGACGAGGAAGAAGAACAGTCAGAAGATGATAGTTATGATTATAATTTTTACGAAACGTGCGACCCTTGTTAAACACAAACCAAATGACCGAAGAACTAAAAAAAGCATTAGAAACCAATAAGAAATGGGGAGGCAAGCGAACCGCAGGAAAAGGGAAAAAGATTGGACGACCAGCCAAAACCCGAACGAAAGATAAAACTATTTCGGTCAGGGTTGAGACTAGGCACTACGACCACCTAAAACCTTTTTTAAATGAGGCCGCGGAGAAGGAAGCGGAAAGGATTGATAAACTTAAACCAGACCAATGAAACTAGAAAAAGCAGTACGAAAAGCCGATTTGTCAGCTATTGAGCTGGCAAACAAAATCGCTGACATCATAGCCGAGCAATACGGCAAACATAATTTTGAGGACTTTAAGAAAATTATAAACGAACGATTGAAATGAAATTGAATAAACTTAAATAAAACCTAAAATTATGCACTATAACTGGATACACGTTTACAATCACGAGCAGCCCCTAGGAAGTTTTTACACAGATAAATCTAAGGGGGAGGATATTGTTAGAGAAGTCAATGAAAAATATGGAACAGGACAATGGACAAGATTCACTTCTGAGTAGTCTTTTAGTTTTACCTATACACACTCAACTAACCCCACCCCAAAACATCAAATAAAACCCTTTTCCCCTTTGGTGATAATTCGTAAATAATTGGCTTTTGGGTGTTGGTGTTCTTCTTTTGAATTAATTTAGTAGAAAGTAGCCCTTTGATTGCGTCTAGGGCTACTGTTCTATTTATTTTCAGGTTAAGAATAATCTTTTCCAAATATGATTCGTCTGGATTGGCTCTTATAAAATTCAAAATATCCAGCTTAGTAGTTTTGTTTCCTTGTGTGGAAATGGCTTTTAGAGTCTTATTTACCTCTTTCATCAAGCAGCCACTTTGGTTTCTTCTATGACTCTGTAAATTGTCACATCTGCGTAAACATCCAGCTCTTTTGTGTCTTTCTGACCCATCATTTTCGCGGTTGTGTCCTTGGATAACAACAAGTGATTAAGGCAATAGTTGGCAAAGGTCTTTCGAGAGTAATGAAATTTGATGTACTTCTTAACCCCTATCACATCTAAGGCAATCTTAATGTTCTTATTGCATTTATTATTGTACAACTTTGGTATAATGTAGTTGTACTTTTCTAAAATGTTCTTCGCCTCGCTAAACAACGGCAAAAAGAACCCTGAGCCTGTCTTTAACCATTTACCTCTGATAAACTCCCTGTCGTTTATAAATACGATAATGTCCGCAGTAAATCGCATAATGTCAGAAAACGCCATTCCGGTATAACACCCAATCAAAAAGACGTCGATGTCCTTTTGAATTGTGGCAATTTCTAAACCCCTGAGAAGCTCTAGTTCAAAAATAGATAAATGTGTAATATCAATTTTATTCTTCCGTTCTATGCCGCCAATTGACTGCCCGCTTATGAGTCCGCAATCGTTACCGAAATCAATCAGCATTTTAATTGCTGCCTTACATTTGTAGATATACGCATCGCTGTAATTCCGCTTTTTCATTTCGTGGCCCAGGCGATTAATGACTTTTACATCAACTTCATCAGGCATTATTTTTTTGTTTACAAATTCAAACAATTTAGAGTATCGACGCTTATAACCCTTCAAGGTAAGCTTAGACAACCCTTTTTTTGATTGCGAGTATTCATTAAATAGTTCCGTAAAGTTCAACCTAGCCTTAACCTCGCCCCTATAAAGGGCTTTGATTTGTGCGGCTGTTGCGATTGTCTTATTTACTTCAAAATGATTGTAAATTGACAGTATATCGGATTTAATAGTATTCAGCCTTAAATTTAGCTGCAAGGCTGAGGGATTCGTACCTCGAACCTTTTGTGTTCTTTGTATCCAATCGGATTTAGGCAACTTGATGTTTAGGGCCCCAATTTCTTCACGTTCACCGTTTACGGTAATTCGGAGCTGGAGGTTGACAATGGTCTTCGACCCTCTGGAGGTTCTCCCCCAAAAGTTTAGGCTTATTTTATTGATCATGGCTAGGTTTATATCGTTCCTTTTGCCGTGTACACTTATCATGCCAATTGTTCCCTTTTTTGCTACCGTTCGCTATGTATTCAAAAAACTGTTTCTATCACTTCTATAGCGGTTAGAGGCCGCTTTAACTATAAATCGTGATCCCGCTGGGGCTCGAACCCAGGACCCATACATTAAAAGTGTATTGCTCTACCAACTGAGCTACGGAATCAATTTTTTCTCTTTACATTTGCAGAATCTCATACCGTTTCCCTCAAATGCGATGCAAAAGTATAACGTTCTGTTTAAACATCCAAGTCCGTCTGTGAAATATTTCATACTTTTTTTTATACTCATAATACAAGTGGCTGACAGTAAAGGACAAGGGCAATTTACAAAGAAAGCAGATTCATTATTTAAGAATAAAAACTACGATGAGGCTGCTATCCTTTATGAAGAGTTATTGGCCAAACATTCCATAAACAGGAGCAATTGTTTCTTAAAACTGGCATTCATTAACGAGCAAAAAGGAGATTTTCCAAGGGCCATCTATTATTTAAGCGAATATTTTCACCTGAACCCGTCGGAAAATACTTTTTCTAAAATAAATAAAATGGCCGAAGAAAACTCTTTTAATGGTTATGGAAGAAGCGATCTTAATTTTATCTTACTCATTTATGAAAGATACTATTTATGGATCAGCATGGCCTTTATATTGATAGTGAGTTACAGTTTCTATGTCTTGGTGCTGAAAAGATTTAAAGGAGAAGAAACCGCTTTAAGACATAAATTGAGCTTCGTCTTTTTGGTCTTTGGGAGCTTTGCTATTCTAAACCTTGACGGCTACTTTAGACATGGTATCGTGAAACACCAAAACATTTACTTGCGGGAGGCTCCATCTGCGGGTGCAGACGTGAGCTCCAACCTGGCAGAAGGCAGTAGAGTAAATGTGATAGGAGAAAAGGATATTTGGTTGAGATTATTGATCAATGGAAAAATACAATTTGGCAAAAAGAGTGATTTTTGGATAATTGATAAGAATTGATAGAAAACTTATTAAATGATTTTTTAGATTTGCAGCCTCTTCGGCGATGTGGTGGAATTGGTAGACACGCCAGCTTGAGGGGCTGGTGGGCTTAGCCCATAGGAGTTCGACTCTCCTCATCGTCACCAAAGCCCGTATCTACTTGTAAATCAGTAGGTACGGGCAAAGTGATACAAAAAACTGATACAATCAAAAAAGCAACATTACACGACCACGGCGGAGATTTAAAAAAACGCTGGTTTATCGATTATTACGTGGGGAAAGTTCGGTATAGGGAATGGATACCAGCTAGGCCAGCCCAAACACGGGCAAAAAGGGCTTTTGCCCTACTCCAGAAAATACAGGACGGACTGCATCTAGGTAGGCAGACCGAAATATTTTTTAGACTTGATAATGTTATCGAAAGTTTAGATTTAAGAAAACGTACAAAAGACACCTACAGAACATCGGCAAGGCTTCTAGCAAATTATTTCGAGGGCAGAAAGCTTGGCAACATTACAGAAACGGAGGCAAACAGTTTTGTAAGTCACCTAAAAACTAAATATTCTGATACAACCACAAAAAACAACATTAGCCACTTAAAGGCCATTCTTAAGCATACAGAATGCAAGGCGTTCTTAAATCTTAGAAGTACCTACAATGTACAGGAATCAGAATTTAATCACCCATTTGGCGACTATGAACGGGAAATTCTGGAGGCTCATTTAAAAGATAAGTACCCTAGCCTATTTATTTTTACAAGGTTCATTTTTTACGGTTATATAAGGCCAGCAGAATTAAGAAAATTAAAAGTTTCTGACATTGATTTAAATACCAGAACTATTAAGATTTCAGCCAGTATAGCCAAAACCAAAAGAACAGCAGCCGTACCGATTATTAAACCATTGTTAGACTTAATAATTAGTGAAGGCATTACAAGGAATTTAGGAGATAAATATTTATTCGGTAAAGACTTAGTGCCAAGCTTTGATATTTCGTCTGTAAATGAGGCTACAAACTTGCATAATAAGGCTTGTAAAGAAGTGGGTATTTATATTGAACGTAAAACGGTTTTGTATAGCTGGAAACATACAGGAAACATACAGGCATTTTTGGCTGGTATGGACATTAGAGTTATTCAGATGGTTAACAGACATAAATCAATACAGACCACAGAAATCTATTTAAGAAAGCTAGGTCTTTTCTTAGACCGAACGGTTTTTGATTTCACTTATTGAAACAAAAGAATATTCTGTTTTTTGTCTGGACAGACAGGACTGGACAGACAGGGGGGTATCTAAGGGTTTTGTCTGTCTGTCCAGATTTGGAACAAAATAATATTTGGCAAAACTCCAATTTCAAAGGCTTTTACAGAATAATCTAAAAATGGACAAAGGGCATTCGTTCTTAATGCCTGTCCATTGGTGGTTTTTTATAGGAATAAGACAACACATTAAAGCCTTTTAAGCCATATTTCTTATTATAGTACAATTAACTCAAATCTGGACAGACAGACACATTCCCTATATAGAACTTTGTCCGTCCGTCCATATAGCGGTATGGGCGGTAATGGACATAAAGGAATATAAGAATAATTAAATTTTAAAAATTGCGGTACGTCCGTATATTGCCAGCCTAAACCAAAAAAACACAATGAAGAAATTACTTCTATTATCTATCCTAAGCTTAGGTTTTCTTTCATCATGCGAAAAATCAGACCCACAGGCTGACTTGTTCAGTCAAATGATTGGAAACTATGATGCTAATTTCTTGGATTTCGCAGGAAACCAGATTGCATTACCACAGTCCAGTATAAATGCTTTTGGTTCGGCTCAAATATTTAAGGATAAAAACGGAAATAAGAAATTTTACTTCAATTTGACTATAGGTACAGATTCTATTAATGAAGAAATTGACATCATTGAAGTTCAAGAGTTTCAAAACAAGGTTTACTTATTCAAAGAGAATGAACAGGAAATTTATCTTGACGGAAATGACTTGGTTTTCTTTACGACTGATTCAGGAGTTTACATAAGAATGGTTTTCAGAAAAAAGATTTAGCTAATAACTAACATCTATCAATAAATCTCCACTATCCAAGTATCTATACTTAGGTCTCCTAATGAACTCAAACAGAAATACACCTAAAAGGAGGTAAAGCAACTTTCTAGTAAGCTTTTTACTGTAAAAGAATATTCCAGCACTTACAGCCGTGGCAATTTGAATGTCAGATATGGCCGTGATGCTGTTAGGAAATATTGTTCCTTCAAAAAGGCTTAAGCCAAAACCTGAACCAAATCTTTCGTCTTTTACAAAAATAGCCTCGGGCATATTCAAATTATCTAATTCGGTTTGCCTTGCAATTTGTCGGTCTGGTTTGGAGCTTCCAAGATAGAACTTTACTCTTTTAGAATCGTAATAGTGTAAACCTAGCTTTGTAGGGTGTGTATGTACAGGCAAAGGCAAAAATCCAGCATCTAAAGTACTTTTTACCTCGTTATTCCAGTCGGTTAAATTCGGGTTATAGGTAGAATCCGAAAGACTTTTATTTTTTATCTCTGTAAATCCATTACAAAGCAGCTTTGAATCTCCATTTATTTGAAGTTTTAAAATACCTCCAGTTTCCTTTTCAGGCTTATAGACGTTTTTTAGTTCGTCTATTACAGATTTCTTTATCAGTATTTCAATAGGCCGTTTTAATCGGTATTCGTTACCAGATTTCTTTAATATTTTGCTTACCAGATGGTCGTTAATTGTTTGCATAATGTTTGTTATTTGCTTGTTTAAAGGCGTTTCTAGTATCGGTACAGGTGCTATTTCCTAGGGTGTGGCCTATTAGAAACCTTTAGGATATAGCATTTTTTTGATTTCTTCATCAGTCATAAGGCCACGAAAGTATTTTATTATAGTAAATGCCTGTGTGTCTCTAAAATATTGAATACCCTTTTCCCATTCCAATTGACTTTTTATAGTTTCTGGTAGGTGTTTGTTTAATTCTTGGTATGTAACTCCTAACATATTTGCTATTTCTGATTTGCTCCAACGCAAAATTCCAATGTTTCTTTTACTCATTCTAGTTGCTAATTAAAATACATGACATCATGTCATAAATTTACGAAATTGTATGCAATTAGTATGACATAGTGTCCGATTCTTTACGGACAAAGTGCCTTTTATGTGCTTGTTTTGAATCCAAGAAAAAAAAGGAATGAACACAAAAGAATCATTGATTGAACGACAAAAAGCCATTGTGCTAGAATTGGATGCAATCAATGATACAATTGACGAAAAATTTAATTCATGGAGTAATGAAGTAACAACGCCAGCAAGAAAGTTCTTAGAAACATTTCAATCAGCAGACTATACAAAGTCATTTACCGAAAAGCTAACAGCCTATAATAAGGAGATAACAAAGAGCGGCGGTAAGTATGTAAAACAGGTTCAGCTCTATGATAGCAGTCATGAAATAGTTTTCAGTTGGTACAATAACAGCAGGAATAAGAAAATTTCAGGATACAGGCGTAATGCTTTGGCACTTATAGAGGAGTTTGATTTTAATGTAGCGGTTGTTTATGACGTTTTGCCTTTTGCTGACGGAAGCGAAAAACCTCCAACAGAAGAAGAAGAGCCTCCAGCAGATTTTAATACCTATGTTCCTTGGGCGGTTGGTTTAGTAGTGGCCTTTATACTTTATAAGAGATTCAGAAAATGAGCAGTAAACAGATAAAAATAGTATTGGTAGGGCTAGTATTCATATACCTAGTAATGCTTTACAATGCTGCAAATTCGCTGGTTTTTACGCTTGGAAAGATTAGAAACTTTTCAGGAAAAAACTTTCAAATTTCTTGGGTTCAGTCTTTAAATATAATCAATCCTAGTGCCGTGGGAGTGCCTATAAATTCGGCGAACGTTTCTGCCTATGTAGGTAATACTAAGGTAGGAGTGGCTTATTTGAACGATTCACAGGTAGCCAGAAAAGGGAATACTGAAATATTTTTTACTATCAGAATAGGACTTTTAGAAATAGCGGCTTTAGGTGAAAGCATTAAAAACCAAGCGGCAAACGGCGAACTTTCAATTGGCTACAAAGGAACGATTAACAGCCTAGGAATAAACTTTCCATTTTCAGATTCAATAAAATTACCATTTAAAATAGCGGCAAATGTATAATATAGGTTCAGGCGGTTCTATTTCTCCTTTTAGTCAATATCAGTCTTTTGGGGCTGGTTTTGGTGGGCAAACGCCGTTTGTTTTCGGTTTTCAAACTCCTAATTTTTTGCCTCAAAATATCGGGCTAAATGAAAAGGGTTTCGGTGATGCTGTAGATAAAGCGGTAACCACAGGTAATCAAAAATGGAAAACCATTTTAGATAATATTCTAGAATATGGGACAAAAGCTTTAAGTGCATTAGTGCAGTCAGGCGTAATAAAATCTAAAAACGACATCTATAGCGGAACTTTTAGCACTACTGGTTTTGACCAATATTCTAGTGGTTTGGGAGAATCTACAGCAGATAGTAGTAGTACGTTTTTAGGCCTAAACCAAAATAGCATTTTATTAATTGGTGTCGGTGTCCTGTTGTTTTTTGGACTAGGTAGCGGCTCAAAAAAGAGTAAATAATTTTTCAAATAATTTTTAAACTAAATAGCATAAAATATGCCAGCAGCAGTAAACGGGAATGTCTTAGGGGTGGCTTTTCCTTCAACAAAAAATCATCCTCTAAAAGCAATGTCTTTTACAACTGGAGGCCAATTGTATTTGGCTCAGGTTATTAAATCTTTTCCTTTAACGGTAGTAATTAGAGGCCGTCAGCTTTTAATGGATTCCAACGTAACACAAGGCTATTCTACCAGAAATAGTACTTATGCGGAGGCGGATTTGTCAACACTTGCAGAAGGTACGGACGGAAACGGCTTTAACCAGCCAGCAGCCTTTTCTACGCCTACAGGATGGACTGAAAAGTTTGACCAAGAGTTTGGTAATAAGTATTACGTTTTGACTTCTGACATTGAAGCAGAAGCGGGCGGAGATTCAGACGGTGACGGCGTAAAAGACGAAATTGTAAGAAGTGCTCCGGGACTAGACAAAATAGTTGACTGGGTAAAAGCAAACACTTGGTTGGCTGTTGGAATTGTGGTAGCGGCCTTTTTCCTTCTTAAGCCTAAGAAAACAGGCAGAGGCAAAGGAAAGTCTATTTTAGGCGGTCTATTGGCTTAATTCAAAAAGGGTTCGCTTTGCCGTCTGTTTCAGGCCGCAAAGCACCCTATTTATAAATCTTTAAATTTTTAGAAAATCATGGCAAAAATAAAAATGCCCAAAAAACCGAGAATTGGAGCGGCTCAAAGCACTTGGGATAAATACGAGCTGAAAATGAAAAAGTACGTGGAAGCCAAAAATGAAATAGTGAGGCGAAACGGACTAAAAGAAAGGCTGGTAAGCAAAATAAAAATTGCTTAAAAGCTAAGTGAATGTTTTAACAATCCACGGCCTTTGAGGTCGTGGATTCATAAACCCAAAGGACATGGATTTAGAAAAGATAAAAAAGGTATTTGAAAGTAATAATGCAAATTATTACAGAGTGGAAAACAGCTCTAAAAAAAAGGTTGCTGGAGGTACTAACCTTGCCACACCGCAAGCGGCCTTTGAACATTTTGTAAATGCATTGGACGTAATAGGAGAAGGTAAATTTTCCTTAGTGGTTTCAGCAGATTCAAGCAATAGCAGGGGGGCGGTCTGGTATCCGTTCGAAAATGGATTTACAAATGGTTTAGGTAATTCAAGTATGTTAGATATAGAGAAAATAAGAAAAGAGGCTTATGAGGCAGGCAGACAAGAAGCCAGATGGGAGAATATGGTTGAAAAGGTCAATTCTTTAGAAAACCGTCTCCAAAAGTTTATTGAAGTGGTTTCAAATAAGTTTGATGAACTGGAAAACGATAATGACGGCGATGTGATGGACAAAGTAGAAACGGCTATGTCAGCAGCCGAACTAATGAAAGATAGATTCAAAGATTTTAAATTATAAGATTCCAAAGGACATGGAAAAATACACAGAAGAAGTAAGAAATTTTGCAGCCATTTGGATGGCTAATTTTAAGGGGAATGAGGACGAAAGCACAGAAAGTTTAAAAAAACTGAATGGCCTTTTAACATCAAACACCGACATACTACCATTTTTAGCCAAGCCCAAAAATCAAGAAGTTATGGGAGACATGGTTAAAATGTTGAACAACAGTAGCAGTAAAAACCCAATTACTATTTTCAATAATCTTAGTAAAGCGGCGAAACAATTAGACCTAAAATAAAATGAATCCTTATTTATTAATAGCCCTATCTATTGGCGGTTTTTTCAAAGATTCCATAAAAGGAGTTTTTAAGGATAAGCAATTAAAGACAGTAATTATTGCATTGGTGGCTTTTGTCTTCATCAAAAAGCAAATAGATGCTATTAACAGAAATAAGTATTTAACCGGTACACTTCCAGAATCAAATTTTGCGGTTCGATTGAATGATGCTTTTCATCCATATTGGGAAATCGAGATTCCTTTTATAGGCCATTTACCAGACGGTACAGATGAGGCGGCTTGCTGGAAAATAGCAAAGGAAATGAACGCTTTGAAAAATTTTAGTGCAGTGGCTAAAGCGTTCAAAGTGCTTTATAATAAAGAGCTAAAAAATGTCTTAGCATCAGAGGGGGTTTTTGATGAGTTCATAAGGATTTATGAAGGTTTGCCAGCCTCAAAAAGTCAGAACGTGGAAAGTTACGGAGGCTTTAAAACAGGCGACAAAATAACCGTTAAGCTAGGGCATAGCATAAGGGACGTAAGCACACAGAAAACCGTTAAGCTAGGCAACTCAAAAACGGAATATGGCATATTTACAATTTTAATAAATCAAGACATTGCAGGTATTAAAAACGGCGTTTGGGCTAATGTTTATACAACTGATAAAGCGAATGGGGGTAAATACTACTTGGTACACATTGACGGCATTAAAAAGGCTTAGTTTCTTACTCTTAATTGTTTCTATTGGGTGCAGTAAGGTTGATTTAAAAATTAGTGATATGAAGCTAGATAATACAGGTTATGAGTTTATAAGGGTAAAGGAGTCTTTTAGGGAATACGCCTATAATGACGGCATAGTGTGGGCTATTGGCTACGGAAATACCTTTTATGAAAACGGCGAACCCGTTAGGGCTGGAGACAGAATAACAAAGCAAAGGGGCGAACAATTATTTCTTTATATAGCGGATGATTTTGCGAGACAGGTAGATAATTTAATAACCTCAAAATTGACCCAAAATCAATTTAATGCTTTAGTATCCTATGCTTATAATAGGGGCGTATCAAGGTTTAAAAATACAGTCCTTTTAGGCATGGTAAATGCAAACCCAAACAATGCCTTTATTTCACAGCAGTTTGTAATAGAATGGGGTAGTAATCAGACCTATAAAAACGGACTTATTAACAGGCGTAAAGCAGAGGCCGAACTATATTTTTCTAATTCCAGTAGCGGTTTAAATCTGTTTTCGGGCATTAGTTCGGAGCTGGTAAGTATCATATTAATTATTTCAATTATTGGCCTTAGTTATTACTTAAGGCGTAAAAACTAAAAGAATGGCAAATTTTAAGAAAATAGCAGTTTTAGGCGTGGGAGCGTTGGCACTTTCTGAACTGTTCAAAGCACAGGCAGAAAGTAGAAATGCAAATGTCAATATAGAATCAAATGTAGACTTTGAAAAGTGGGTGGAGCGTGTAAAATCAGATATTACACTAAGAACCAAACTACAAGGCGAACAGGGCATTCAAGGTATCCAAGGAATACAAGGAATACAAGGTATCCAAGGAATACAAGGCCTACAGGGGCTAAAAGGAGATACAGGAAATGACGGTTCAGAATTTCCCGTGGCTGTTAAGCGTTTCACTTTTACGGCTAACACCTTAGCGGAATACATACAAACTAGAACTTTTACCCATGGTTTCGGCCTATCAAATCCTGAAAATGTAAAAGTTGAGGTAAGAGCCTTAAATGTGGTAGGTGGTACGGGATGGAATGGAAATTTTATTTCATGGAATGCAGTCCTAAACAAAACAGCTAACAGCCTACAGGTTCGGTTAAATTCGTCTTCATTGCCTCCAGAATATGCAGGAACATACGAAGTTATTATTTCGGCTGGTGGTTCAGAATCAGACTTTAAAGGCGATAAAGGCGACCAAGGAATTCAAGGTTTACAGGGTGTCCAAGGAATCCAAGGTGTACAAGGTATTCAAGGTGTTAAAGGTGACACAGGAAACGACGGTTCAGAATTTCCCGTTGCAGTCCACAACGAAGTAAAAAGTCTTACGGGAGGAGTGGCGGTTACGGTCACACATAATTTAGGGTTAGCGAATCCAGAAAACGTAATTATCCAGCTCATAAGGTCGGCAGATAATGAAAACCTTTACTACTTCAAAGCCAGCAATTTTACAGCAAATACTTTGTCTTTAACATTAGCGGCAGGAAGTACGGCAGGGAATCACAAAATACTGGTAATGGCTGGAGGTTCAGCGGTTAGTTTTAAAGGTGACAAGGGAACGGATGCAAGCATTTTACCTAGTTTGTTTTATAAAGAAACTAAAAGTTTTGCTCAAAATACAGCTACTTTAATAACGCATAATCTTAATTTAACAAATCCAGAAGATATTATTGTTTCGGCTATAAATCAGACCTATAATATCCAATATCCCGTAACTATTACAGATTATACGGCTAATACCTTAAAAGTTAATATTGGCGGCAATTATGCAGGGAATTACTATATAAAAATTATAGCAGGGGCAAAGGTAAACAATCAAGTCCCTTATTTGAATAGCCTTTTAATCAATGGAGCTGGTGAGCTTGATAGTAGTATTAACTGGACTGATGGTTTAGACATTAGCAACAGAGAGCCAGACGGCAGAAAGGTCATACTTAAATCATCAACATTAAACAAGTACTATTATAACGAAACTAAAGTATTTAAGCCTATTGATAGATTAATGAAAATGTCTGTTTTTGTAAAATCGCCATCGGGAAGGGTGAAATTTGTAAATTATACAGAGACAGGAGCGTCTATAGGTCTTCAAAATTGCATATATACAACTGATGGATTGCAGTTTGTTAGGTATATATCTTATTTGATGCCAATTGAAGGTTCTTCTAATTCAATGGTAAGCGGTACAAATTATTTTAAAGTATACTTTTATTCCCAATTTGATGAAATAGAAATACATAGTTTGGTGGTTTTACCAGTAGAATTATCTGAATTCGTGCCATACAATTTAACGTGGCTACCAGTAGGCCAACACGTTCTAGACCCAACCACAGGAGACAGAGGCTTTTGGAACGGAACGGCCTTCAAGTGGTTTGCTATGCAACCTTAATTTTTAACATTAAAACTTATTTTTAAGATGAACATATTTGCAATTTTTTCTAAACGTCACGGCCTCATGTCTTCTATAGAAGATGAAAACAATCTACAGGAAGGCCAAACGGAGTTCCAAAGCCAGCACAACACAGACGAACGTTTTTTTAACTGCAATTCTGTAAGCTGTACACAGGCGGTTTTTGATGCTGTAAAAGATAAGGCTGGAACGCTGGAGGCTCCAAAGCTTATAGACAATGCAGCAGCAGAGCCAGACCCTAGTAGGATAAATGTTTACATAGAAAACGGCTCTTTGAAAATAGCTTAACAGCATGGAAAAGAACCCTTTTAAATGGGCTTGGTTAATCATCCTATTTGCATTGGTTTTAGGCGTGGGCTATATCATAACCAGCATAGGCGAAGCATTAACCAAGCCAGCCATAGAGATGCACGAAAATAGGGGCAAAATTAGCCTTTACAAAGTGCAAGAAGTGGAAGCATTAGAGCGGTACAAAGAACTATCTATTATTAAAGACAGCATTAGGGCAAAGCTTGACAGCGTAACCTATAAGGACTTTGAAGGTATAGACAGCCTAGGGGTTCAGAACGTTTTAAATCAAATTTTCAACTATTAACTTTTTTATTGACATGAATTTACATATTAACATAGATACCTTTTCAGGGCATTTATCAAGTGCTTTAGACCTTGACAGCTATAAGAAGAAAACAGGAACGGACTTTGTACCAGCTCCTAAAAATTTCAACATGGAACAAGAAAACGTATCCATTACAAAGCCATTGTTTGATAAAATCAAAGGTACTATTGGCCTAGGCGAACACAGCCCAATAGTAATTACTCCAGAGGCTTTTTTTAGTGCAGAATTTGAACCTATAGAGGGCAAAATTTACCTAGCCATAGAAAACGATTCTTTGAAAGAATTAACCGTAAATACTAAGTAATATGAAAGCTTTATTAAGTCTAATAACCCTTGCAGCCATTTCTTTAGGTTCGTTTGCCAGCAATGAAAAAGAAGAGCCTAAAAAGGTGGTAGAAATTAAGCCAGTAATCTATTCAGATGCCCAAATAGGTGACTACGAAAGAATCTTAGAAATAGATAGTATTCAAACCAGCTTAGAAAATGAAAAAGCGGTTTTGTTATCTCATTTTAAATTTACCTCCAAAACAGGAATAGAACGGCCTATAAATTACTAATTGGATGAACCCTAAAGCACTTGTTTTGATTTTGTCGCTTATCATATACTGGATTTATACGTCTAGAAATAAAACCGTTCAGGCGGCTAACAAAACAACGGCGTTAAATAAATCAATCTCGAGTACTCCAGAAGAGCCAACGGTAAATAATGGCCTTACAGCTCCGTCAAATATCTACATTGGAGCGGCTGGAGAACAGGACGGCTCAAAAGATTACTTTGCTTTACAGGCCGAAATATCAGGCGGAGAAAGTTTATTTTGGTGGTATGGACTATCAAACGGCAATATTTACCCTAACCCGTCATACGGCGGAAACGGCTATATAAGAACATACTTTCCTACTCATTCAACCAATTGGGCAAACGGCAACAGTAAGCCAAATGTGATAGGAAAAATAGAGTACAAAGTATTTTCCCCAAACGGCGTTTTAATCTTATATGTAAAAGATACCAAAGGCGGTTACCATCCAAATTACGGGAGCAATTTAAGGGCGGACAATCATCCGAAACATTCAGATCGTTTTTTACCTGAATTAGGCAGCTACTTAATAGAGTTTAAG
Organism: Arcticibacterium sp.; assembly: GCF_055134445.1. NCBI lineage: Bacteria > Pseudomonadati > Bacteroidota > Cytophagia > Cytophagales > Leadbetterellaceae > Arcticibacterium > Arcticibacterium sp. Next base: position 21,104 of record NZ_JBSRVI010000087.1, on the reverse strand, counting down.
AATATTAGTGATAATCCACTAGCCACAATGGCAATAACTTGGGGCGAAACCACACGAGCCAATTTAGGAGCAGGCCAAAGCACTTCTTTTACCGTAAACGTTACAGACTGGTATAATTTAGGCCATGAGATACCAAAACTAAACTGTAATGTATATTGATGAAAAAGCTATTTAACATTGTTACCTTAAGTTTTCTATTAAGTACCACGGCGGCGGCTCAATTCCTTACAGATAGTTCAAAGCTTTTTTATTTAACAGAAATAGGGGCAAAAAGGGCAATTACAATGCATTTAGAACTTATTCAGGTGCAAACCCTTTTAGAAGTTTCTAATGCTCAAATATGGCATTTAAAACAGGCCGTAAGTTCATTACAAATGCAGGTATCTTTATTAGAAAGGAATGCATTATTAGCAACCAAGAAACCTTTTTTTCTTAGGCTCTCCAGTTTCATTAATAAGGCTGGAGCTAAGATTTTAATTTATGCCATTTTAGTAGGTGGCGGTATAATGATAATTCTAAGTTATAGTTCAGGCTTTACTTAGTTTTCTGTTCATGTCCAATGAATATAAAAGCCACTCTATTGAGTGGCTTTTTTTTATCTCCAGAATATACAGAAATGTATTCAGGTCCGGAATTACCTGCAGGGCATACATTTTTGTATTCAATTGCCGGAAAATTCAGCTTTAAGGCTTTCTAAAACTGCGTTACGTTCTAGTGTAGGAAGGTCTTTTAATTTTTCTACTAATAACCTTTTCCTTCTTTTTATTCTTTGTCTGTCAATACGATTATCCCCTAAATATGAATAATCGGCCAATTCGGTAACATCATAATTATACCAAAGTACTTCTTTGGCCATTCCGTTTCTAGTTGAATTTTCAAATTCTGTATAATTCCATCCGTTCAACATTTCAAAATACAAAGGGTGAGGGTAATGAGATATTAGTACATCGTATCTTTTTGAAATTTTTATGGCCAACGTTAACAGTTCTGTATGCATATCAATGTTGCCGAACTCTTTTTTATAAATTTCCTTTTGGCTTTTACGAGACTCAAACAGATACGGAGCATCAATATATATGACAGCTGGTGCAGACAGTTCTGTATTTACTTCAGCAAGAAATTCTTTATAATCAAGATTGAAAAACTTAAATTTTTGGCTCTTTTCTGGATATCTTAAAAAAACCTCTTTAGATAGGTCATTTATCAGTTTTATAGAATCACAATTCAATTTTCGTGATATCGTAAAATTGCCGCCGAAAGGTTCAATAAAATACTTGTGTGGGCGTATGTGGTTTATGATAGTCTGATAAGTTCCAGAACTTTCTTTACCTCCAAAATATGTTTGAAATGGCTTTTGCATGTTTATTTATTATAAGAAAACCCGAACCCAAACGGGAACGGGTTTAGGGGTTTTATTTCCGTAAGTAGATTTTAATTATTCAGGTTTGAAACCGTTTTTTATCCATGTTATGAAGTCATAAGCAGGGGTAACTATTATAACAATTAAGATTGCTATATAAACATGAATTTCGGGTTCATGTTCAGGGAATTTGAACGCTTTCAACCGTTTTTTTAACCCATTGAATTGGGTAGCTAAAAGGCCTAAATAGATAAGAATGAAAAGTTTGAAAGTTATAATCATTTATTTATTGGTTGGTTTGGTTAAAAATTCATTTTCTTCTAAGATTGTTAGAATCAAGCCTAATGCTACAAAGGCGACAATATCAAGCGGTGGAATTCTCTTAAGTGGCTTGTAATAATCTAATATTCGGTTGTAAATAATTTCAACATTAAGACCTACTACAAAAGAGCAGACGAACAGAAAAATTTGAAGAGAATCCCCGTATTTCAAGTCTTCTGATACATGGACAAATAATAGAATCAAAGCCCAAATTGGTAGGACAATCGAAGCTGTAATTATCTTAGATTTTATCTTATAGTTCATTGATTTATTAATGTAAAGTGATTTGATTTTCTTGATATGATTTGATACAAATACCCGTTTTGGTATGCTAGGTTTTCAGGAATTACCAACTCAATTTTTTTACCGCTATCTTCCAGTAACTTCAACAGTTCTTTGCATTCGATTTCGTCCGTTCTACTTTCTACCAAGTCAGAAATCATGTCAATTCTTAATACTTCAATCCTGTCTTGTTCTAGTAAACCTTTAAGAATGTTCAAACGGCTTTCTATACAAAAACTATTTAAGCTTACGATTGTGTCAAATTCTGGATTATTGGCTCTACACTTCCAGTAATACTCATGGGTGTTAATTATTGCTTTCATTTTGGTTGGTTTGGTTAAAATTCTTAATGTAATTGTCTTTCCCTTCTAGCTTGATAATTTCAAATTCTAGCAAGTCCTTAAACCTTCTGGCTATTGACTTTTTCAGGCTATCGGCTTTTACTTCTTTGTTTATTGTATTGTCACGGTTTCCGATTCCTTCTATTATCTGTTGTTTAGTTTGGGTTTCAGAACCTACAAAAATGCGGTTTACTAGGTCTTGGAAATCTGCAATCTTATCGTCTTGGGTTTTGGCTGCAATGTTTTTTAAATCCCCTTCATTTAATACCCTGAAATCTTTGATAGAATCGTCATATCTAAAATTTACGTCTTCAAAGTCTTCTGAATCCCTTATATACCTACTAGTAATTGTAAATACTCCGTTTTTTCTATCCTTAGAAAAATGTATTACACCAGCGGCTCTTTTTTCCCAAAGTGAACCCACGTGGCCTTGACTATCAGACGAGCCTTTACCCGAATGCATAACAGGAACAACGCTTACATTTTCAGGAATACTTTTAAAGAATTCGTCATAGAATTCTTTGGCCTCAACTTCATCATTCATTGATTTATGAAAATCAATTAGACCGTCTATAATTAGCAATCCGATTTCGTTCGCCATTGGGTAGATGACTTGTTTAAGAAACTCCTTACGTTCATTTACGGTGAACCTTGCCACGTTGTAAAAAATAAGGTTTTCAGGCTGTTTATCAATCTCCAGCTTTTTACAGATTTTGACAATAAACTTTCGTGTTCTACTCCTATGCTGTTCTGTATCTATGTAAACAATCTTTTTTGTTTGCTTATTGGCGTTAAAAAACAGCGTTTTGGAGTGGTCGGAGTAGTCAGATAGAGCAGATTCCATTATCATAGTCAAACCGACTGATTTTGCAGCTTTCTTTTGCCCTACTAAAAGCATAATACCTCCATTAGTACATACCCAACTATTACGCAAGAATATGGTTGGTTCTACGTCTGGTATGTTCATTCCAATATGAATAGAACATTCGGCGTTCCAGTCTCTTTTTTTGATTTCATTAGATAGTAAAGGTTTATCCCCTTTTTTGCCTATCATTTCGGCAAGTCCTTTACTCATATATCAAGTTTAGTTTTTAGCTTTCCTAAACTGTCATCAAGTGTCAAGCTATCGTATTTAACAAAGCACTTAAAAAATAAATACATGGAGGTTTGAACGCTGTAGGGGATATCCTCCATTTTCTCATATTTAACAAAGAATTCCGAAATATCGGAGCGGTATTTATTCCAAGACATATTAAAAACGGCTATTGCACCCCGTTCCGACATCTCCAGCAGGGGTTTATAGATTTCTGTTAATAGGTTCTTTTCTTTGTTAACATCATTAGCAGTATCTAGGCCACCAGTTAAAACCATTTCTGTAAATGTTTCAATAATAGTGGCGGTAAGGCTCTTTAATCTTAAGAACTGTTCACATTCTTCTAGCTGGTATTTGTTCAATTCTCCTTTTTCCTTCCAGAATTGCACCTTCTTTGTAAGCCTATTTTCTTCTAGGTTAAGAAGCTCTTTTATTTCCTGTACGGCTCTAAGCGGTACAGCATTTAGATAGTTTTTTTCCATGTTTCAATGAGTTCATCTACTGTATTTGTCATTATTAGCTAATGACCTTTTTGAATGTTTCTTAAGCGGTGTATTTCTTATTTTAAATTCGGGGCAACTCGCATCCTTTTGTACATAAGAGTCTAAATGCCTTTTTCCTTTATTTAGATGATTTTGGCACAACAAAACGTTAAGTTCTCCAAACCCCTGTACTTTCATTTCCCTATACTCTAAATGCAATTCTGAGAAATTGCAATTCTCACAGTTCACGCAATAGTTTATCATATTCAAAGTGGTTTTGTATTACTCTTATCAAGAATCAGAATTAGAGCCATGCAAGGCACGACAATACAAAGAAGCAGGACAACGGCGGCGGCTTTTAGTACTTTCATTTCTTAGGATTTTTAGCGGCTGAATAAATATTCATTTGCCCATTCCAAGGGGTAATGCCTTTTTCTATTATTGCCCCAACTTCATGTTTGTAGATGTCATCAATAACCATGATTTCAGAAAATATATATCTCCACAATACGAGGTCAATAATATGAGGTCGTTGGATTCTTTTGCCAAAATTTTGACGGGTCATTTCAGTAACATCCAACCAAGCTTTCCTGTAATGCCTTTGTTGCCTAATTCCTAGTTTATCGAACTTTTCAGATAATGGGTGCATGATTTGTTTTTGTTTGCTCATAATGGAAACTATAATTTTACGTTGTCAACTGACAGTTTACATTACAAGTGTACGCACGTTGGTGCGTATTTCAAAACAAATAGATTAAAATATACATATATGGAGGATAATACACCCGTGGGCGAATGGATAGTCCAAGTAATGTTTAAGAAAAAGCTTAGCAAGAGGCTTGTTTATGACCGTGCAGGGATTTCACAAAACGGATTTGACAAAATGATTAAAAACAATTCAATGAAACTTGATGCATTCGTGGATATATGTAAAGCTATGGAAGTAGAACCAACGGAGTATTTTATATACATAAGTGCTGATAATCACACATCATATGAAACATCAATAGCAGCAGAACCTTTAAGTGAATACGGTAAAAGAAAAACAATTGATACAGAAACTAAGGAATTTTACGAGCGGCAAATAGAGAGCCTAACAAGAATCATTGAGAATCTTTCAGAGAAAGGATAATACTACTTTAAACCAAAATAAAAACAAGTAACATATGGGAGACATGAAATCAATACAAACCATAATTGAGGCTTACATAAGAGAAAACGAAGCAGACGGTTTTATACAAGTAAAAGACCTAAAGTCAATTAGTCAGTTTATAGGGATTCCGTTAAAAGGGCTTAAGTATGCCATGAAAACCAACAATATGAAAAGCCAATACCTAAATAGGCTATTCATGCTTTTAAAAATAGAGCCAAACGAGTTTTTTGGATATCAAGGAAACGCCACCAAAATGGAAGAACAGCAGGAGAAAATATTAAAAGAGCTGGAGAAATTAAATACTAAAGTCGAAACATTGAAAAGCAATCAATAAACGAATTGGACAAAGTTGATACATGTATCAACTTTTCATAACTAATTGACTATATGGGAATTAAGTGGCATAAAGGGGGGTTCTCCTCATCGTCACAAAATCCCGTATGTTCTTGATATTCAAGAGATACGGGCTTTTTTATGCCCATTTTATAAAGTACAATTCAAATGAATCAGAGCTCTCGAATGCTGGCGGCGTAGTTTAAGGCTTTCAAACCGCTGTTTGAATGGAATAATTCTGTTATTAAATCTCTTTACAGTTGCCTGCCCTCCCCCACTATTATCGCTGAAAGCTTGAGAGAGCGAAGTAAGAAATGCTTTAAAGGCACTTTTTAAGTTTTTATGTACTCATTCACTCCTCCAATTAAAAAGTATTCTGGTTTAAGATAATAACGGTTCTAGCACCTTCCATGATGAAGGCCTTTCTTTGGGAAATACATAACAATCCATTCCAAGCTTTCTGATGGTTAGGCGACAACTGTCTCAGAATCTTACCCGCTTTTAGGAAATCATTGGCCTCTTTTAATGAAATTTCTTTTACTGTAACTCAAATATGAGGGATAGATTTTTAAGCTTCAAAAATTGCTAAATTGCTTAGAAGTTTTATACCGTTTAATAAGTTTTTATAGGCTGGATGAAATCGTTTTTACAACTTCACTATTCATAAAGGAATTATTAAATATAAATTAAATTCATGGAAACAATTGAAGCAATTAAGCCAGGGCCAAAACCTAAAAAAGAAGATGGCACTCCTGACAGAAGGAGACGTGTTAATCCCGAGACGAAACCTAAGCATCCAAAATTAAAGCCACATAAACATGAACCTGGAGACTAGATGTAAAATTATTACTTTGACTTAGTCTAGGAAAAGTTTAAACCAGCCGCTCCAAAGTGCAGCTGGTTTACTATAATTGCCTCATTTTATCACCACTCCAAGTAAAAAGTATTCTGGTTTAAGATAATAACGGTTCTAGCACCATCCATGATAAAGGCCTTTCTTTGGGAAATACATAACAATCGGTTCCAAGCTTTCTAATGGTTAGGCGACAACTGTCTCAGAATCTTACCCGCTTTTAGGAAATCATTCGCCTCTTTTAATGAAATTTCTTTTACCATAACTCAAAGATGAGGGATAGATTTTTAGGCATCAAAAAATGCTACATTGCTTAGAAGTTTTACACCGTTTAATAAGTTTATATTGGCTTGGTGAATTAGTTTCTACAAATTCACAGTCTGACAAACAAATCTCATAACAACCAGATACAGTTGGATATTAAAATATATGAGAGATTCATGGAATGATTGTTAAATATAAAACTGACATGTTTTAAACATCTAAAAGATGACAAGAGTTATAAACTTTCCATATGACAAAAACCAAAAGCCTTTTGCTTTTTTAAATTATCCCATTGAGCTAGATGGAGTGAGTAGTTACGATTTAGGAGATGGATTTTTACTAAGAAAAGCTAATGAGACGGAAAAGGCAATAATTTACTGGCACTTAACTAATTATTTGTCGATTTCAGATAGTGCAGATAGTTCTCATAATTTTAAAACCACCAAGAGTTGGCAAGGGGGACAATGTGGCGAGCGTATTGACTATGAAGAAATTAATTATACTATTCTTGAAATTGAAAATGTAAAAGACGCAAATTATCCAATTGATTCTACTAGAATACAATTAGCCTTTCTTCTATTTAAGTGTCATTTTTCCATTATGTTTACATTCTATTTTGTAAAAAATGACACTAGTGAGTCTCTGTCTGCTCACCTGTTAATGCTCTCCGATACGAAGCAGCCTCAACGAATACTAAATATAGCAGAAGTCCTTTACTCAATGTATCGAATCGAATCAATTAAATTTAGTTCATCTGAGTTAAATACACTTCAAATGTTAAAGGACAATATTTATAAAATGGCACAACTTAATCTTGACCCCAAGGATTTCAAATTTATGACTCACAACTTTCAAACCTACGTCTTCTTAAATGAAATCTCAATTTCGTCAAGATTTAGGATTCTTGCATTATTTTCCGTTTTGGAAGGTTTATTAATGGATCCTTCTGTAATTATGTCAAAAAAGGCTCAATACATCAAAAAAGCTTTAGACAATTTGGGCGAAAATCACGCAAATTTTAAATCTATAATTTCCAAAGTAGGACTTAAAGGTTCTTGCTCAAATACTCTCGGAACTTGGGTCAGTAAAGCATATAAATACCGAAACTCAATTGCTCACGGTTATGAAGCGGACTTTAATAGAGAACTCAGAATCTTTAATCATCAATTTGACAAAATTCTTCCTTTACTGGAAGAGGTGCTTATTGAAGTATGGAAAACGCTAATTCAGGACCCAAAGTCCTATTTAGAATGGATTAAGGAGATCGGGGAAAGTAAGCCCAGCTGAGCAGAAGTCGAAAAGACCTCAAAGATCGGGGCTAAAGGCTTATGAACACTTGTTCTAGACATATAGTACAATCTACCGAAAAATAAATATAAGCTAGGTGAAATGGGTTCGTTTTCGCAAATTCACGGCATCTATAAGTAAGTACGCTGGATATATTCCATTGTCCGTGAGTGTTTGAAAAAAAAATAAAATGTCGAAAGCATCGGAAAGAAGTAAAAAAAGAAATAAGGCAAAAGAAACCCTTAGACTAATAAGTGATAATCCCTCTGAATACTTAGTTATTCATTATTCGTGTGAAAGTTTTTTCAATTTACCTCAAGGAAACACTCCTCGAATTACATCAATTGCGGTTCGCTATGTAAGAAATGCTCAAACGCACTCTTTTTCTATTCATAAAATGGCTGAATTAAAAGGAATTCTTCCTGAACAAATTAATCAACACTACAATCAACTAGAGAAAGAAATGTTGGACGAGTATTTCGATTTTGTTAATAGACATCTAGAATACAAATGGATTCATATTAACATGCGAAATATAAATTTCGGATTTGAGGCAATTAATCATCGATATAGAGTATTGGAAGGTACACCAGTTCCAATAAACGACAATTTAAAGATTGACTTAGCCAGACTATTTGTTGACATTTATGGCAAACAATATTCGCCACACCCAAGAATGGAATCACTTTATTGCTTGAATAAAGTTACTATGGCGAGCTTTTTGAATGGTGAAGATGAAGCTAGTGCATTTAACAATGGTGATTATGTTGCACTACACCAATCTACCCTTCGCAAGGTAGACAATATGCACAATGTGATATCACTTTCTGTTGAAGGAGATTTGAAAACTAAAAGCAACATTTTCCAGGTTTACGGAATTGGTCCCGCAGCTATTTTTTACGCCGCTAAAGACAACTGGATAGTAGCAATAATATTGTTTGTTATTGCAAGTGCTATCGCTACTTTAATTGGAATAGGAATTACAAATCATATAGATTCTACTAACCAAAAAGAAAAATCACCATCTGCAACACCTACAAACAATTATATACTAAGGGAAACTACTGTTCTAAACCGTTGGCTACCGCAAATAAAAATAAAATAGGACAAAGATTTGCTCTCTATGCTTCCAGAGTCTGTGCGGTGCTTTCAAACCTCTGGTTTGAAAGAATGTTCTTTTTGTCAAATTAAGGCTGATGAACATTCCTGCTAAGTTAAAAGCCGAGCCAAGTGAGATTTAATATAAATGTGATGCCGCTGGGGCTCCAAACCAGGACCCATACATTAATAGTGTTTTCCAGCTCTTTTTACTTCCGTCTTTTCAGCCAATCTTTCAAACTAAAACTACTTTCTTGAAGAACAGGGCAGTCCATAAGTTTATTTTTAGGACGTTTATGACCTAAAAATAGGCTTAATCCAGCATGTACAGAAAGGCCTCTGGGTTTTCCTAAACCCAAGACACCTGTCACATTATCAAAACCAAAGAACAAGGGTCCTGCTCTCAGTGAAGCTCCAAAATTGAAGTTTTGGTAGTCGTTATCTAAGGATACAGGAAAACTGACTTCGAGGTTTTTCTTTTCAAAACGAGGAATGATACTTAAGCCAGAAAACCCCACAGGGCCTAGCTTGCTTTTACCTAGAAGAAACTGTCGTAAAACAGCACTGACATAAAATCCTTCTCTCACTAGATAGTCGCCATGAATAACCAGAGTAGCGGGCATAAAAACCCGGTAAGAATTCAAATATGTACTTGGGTCTAATGAGTACACTTCTTCTAAGTCTTGGATAAACTCGTCTGTAGAAGTTAGTTGATAAAAAGTAGCCGGCGGAATAAAGTCATTTTGGCTGTCTACCTGCCCTACCTGCACCAGTTGTGGGTCGGCATATTTCACAAAACCGATATCCTGAAGTGCTACCCCTATTTTATAACTGTATTTATTGATGTTTGGGTCTGGAATGTAAGCCCCCTTGTACTTATATCTTTGTCTGGAATAATTCGGTCTTTTTTCAAAAACAAAACCAATATCACCCGCAAAACCAGCTCCTACTCCATTGAGCGAGGTCATTTCGTTCAGCATCCAAGAAAAAGACGGAACGGCATTTTGCGAGGCATGGAAAAATGTCCCCTTGGTTTTATCTACCGTAATATTTTGATATTTATTAGTTGGTGGAGCAGGCTCAATCAAATAATCCACGCCTTCGCCCACAAGATTTAAGCTTAGGTTACTGGTGACCCTTTTAAGGGTAGCTCCTACTTTAAGAAAATTCTCATTATCCTGTCTTATGACTTTACCAAGACTCACAAAGAACTCATTAAAAGCCCCTACGTTCATTTGAAAGGTCTCATTACGGAACGTCTGGTTGTGCAAGACTGGATTTTTAGTTCCTGTTAAAATGGCCGTGGCAATGTTCGTCGAAGTATTTCCAAAGGAATTTAGGAGTCTAAACCGTACGCCAGCGGCAATACCTACACCGTGTTTTGGCGAACTAAACTGTATAGCAGGCCCGCGTATCTCGGTATTGATATATGCTTTGGCATTATTGGCTTTGGTGAATTTATAATAGTCTGGTCGCCAGATGGGTTTACCAGAAATATCAGATCGGTATTTGGCATTCACCGTTCCGCTACTTAACCTAAATAAGGAATAGGGAGCGTTCCATCTGGCATAGTTATTATGTATTTCTGTACCCGCGGCTGCCAAGTTGATATAGACCTGATATCTGGAATCTACGGCATTGGCGGGATTTAACATCACGCCATGCGTTCCAGCATAATTGCTAGAACCAATGCCTAAAAAGTTCTGAGCTTTAAGTTGCTCAAAAGAAGTTAGGAGAATAAAAAGAGCATAGAATTGTTTCGACAAAGCTTCTCTCAATGAGTTTGATTACAAATATAATTAAATGCCTCTAGCTTGAATACTTGATTTCTCATAATACAAGTACTATTTTTGTGCAAACGTGAATAATGATGAAAAATAAACAACTTATTATAACTGCTATTTGTTTGGTGGTGTTTGCAGCCCTATCAAGATTGGTGTCTCATCCAATGAATTTTACTCCTATAACGGCTGTAATACTATTTTCTGTATTTGCCTTTGAGGGTAAATGGAAGATAATTGTTCCTTTGATAGCGATTGTTTCTAGTGATGCCCTTATTCACCTGAATACAGGATACGGCTTTCATTCTGGTACTTGGTTAGTTTATTCTGGTTATTTATGCATTGCTTTAATAGGGTTTGCTCTTTTAAAGAAGATATCCTTACTAAAGATTGTATTTAGTTCTGTAGCTGGTGCCGTTGCATTCTTTTTACTAACCAATTTCGCTTTTTTCTATCCTGTGGCTAGTGCTGCAAACGATTTTCAAGGATACACGCATAATATGACGGGTATTTTGGCTTCTTATACCGCTGGAATTCCTTTCTTCAGAAACATGCTGTTTGGTGACATTTTATACACTTGTATTCTTTTTGGTGCGTATTTCACTGCGGAGCATATTATTCTTAAGCCAGCTCCAATCAAATAATATCATTGATTTTATCAAGTTTTACTTTTAGCGTAGAGTATTCACATGCTCTTTTGTTTGAGCGTAGCTTAAAACAAGATGTTATCCCTTTCTTATTAGAGATAGAGGGTGTTAATGATGTGAAAGCATTCAAACTTATTTCAGAGGTAGAGACTGGAGGACAGAATATTTCCGTTCAAATATTCCTTAAGGATATGGATATCCATAACGGTATAGAAGAGCAGCATAAAATCAAATTTCTAAGCTTGCTAGATGCTAAGTATGCTGGTCAATATCTTTACTTTCAATCTCTGTTAGAAGAAATTTAGTCGAACAGCGGCCAATCTACTTTTATAAAGAAGGTTCTGGCCATGGCCAAATAATCTGGACTGGTATAAAAGCCATTATTAGGCAGCCCCTGGTTAATGAAATTAAAGCTAAAGGCCAACTTAACTCTTTTTACTACGAAATTGGTATAGATATCTGCCACGGGCACGCCCCAAACTGGCTGCGTATCTTGTAGATAAAAGCCTCTTAAAGTCGGTGAATAGGCGTCTCCTTTATAAGCAGAACGATAATATATATCAGACCCTAGATACACATGTAGTACATTGGCGTAAAAAAGATGAAATTCCAGATTGGTGTTATTGATGACACTTGGAATTCTGAACACATCCTTATTATCTGCTTGAGAAAGAATAATTTTGTTGGATACCTTGAAGTTGTTTAACTGAATACCTGCCGCCAGACTTAAGCTATATATGAAAGCCTCAGAAGACAGCTGTTTAGGGCTTAAATTTTGGTCAAAGTACAAATGATTACTCACCAGATTTATCTTGGCACTGGGTTCAAACCATGCTTTCTCGCCTTTGAAAAGGTATTTCCCTGAAGCCTCTGTATGTGTTACGTTTTTAAAATCGCTGTTTTCCCAAGACAGCATAGGGCTGCTAAAGTTCTGATAAAATAGGTATGCGGGTTTTGTGATAAATTTAAAACCCAAGTCAAATCCTTTGAATCTAAGTTTTGAGTGTAAGTAAATATTAGGTTTATCACCAAAACCCAAATAGAAATCTGTGTTTAGATAATTGCTACTGTCTGCAAACCAGTATCCTGCGTTTCCGCCCACCAAAAACTCGGTTTGAGGCTCCGCCTTATCCCCATTATGCAGGGCGGCATAACTATAAATTCTGTTTGTAAGGCCTACATTGTATTTAAAACCTTTGTAAAAGCCCTTAAAGCCAAACCTGTTTTGAATATTATTGAACAGGTAGTAGGTTCTGCTCTTTTCTGCTAAAACGGTGTCTGGATAAAGACCCGCTTCATAATTTTGACTAATCAGCGTATCTGAATGAAAGTATTTCTGCCTTTCTAAATCAAAGGTGTGAAAGACCTGAATTTCCTTAGAAAGCTGGTACTGGTGATAAACATGATAGTTATTCCATCTTTCACGAGACTCCACACCACTTAAAAGCTGCTGATAACTGGTATTATAATTTCTGTCTAAGTTAGACTTGTCAATAAAATCTACGCCGTCACGGGGCTGAATACCACCTTGCTCTTTTTGTTTGTGGTTAAAATGAATAAAGGCACCTAGAAAGGTATACTTTTTATTTTCTGAGTTATAATTGGTACTAAAGGTAACATCCCAGTGGTCTATCAGCCTATCTTCACTGGTGCTGGCAGAATACTGCTTGGAAGACGCTATTCTATGAGAGCTTAAGGCGAGGTTCCAGTTTGGTTTAATATTTTGAGTATGTGTAAAGCCTACATTCATAAGCCCGTTAGAGCTTTGAAGGTACGCCATATCGGTGTATGGAGATCTGGTATTATAATATTTTATTTCCGAGACCTTTGGGGCATAAAAATCACTAAAAGCTTTTAAACCCGTTTCTGTGAAGGCATTGGTAGGCGATACGAATAACATGGATCTGGCTGCGGTGCCTTCGTTTCCAAGGTCCTGCCATAAAAAGCCATTGGCCTTATTGATGGTCATGAACCTAAATCCATCTATTAAGGTATCTGGATGAATAAGGGTGGTATCGTCTGCAAGAAAGTTTCTTTCAAACAAATAACCGGTGCTCGTTGGTCCGTAAACCTGTTTGGTACTGTCATCCAAAATTTGTGAATGTCCTAAAGCAGGAATTAAAAGCCCAAGAAACAAAAGAATGCGACTGCTATTCATTAAGTATTATTGATTTCGAGGCAAATTTAGCCATTATTTAAAGAACCCTTTCTGTCTTGAAAGCTTTTAAAATCTGTCATAAATTTTCTTAAAAACTCAGATTCTTTTTCAGAAAACTTTGAAGTAAGTTTCAAAACATAAAATAAAGCTAATTGTTCCACCGATAAGAGGAATTTGATTTTGACGAAATCCTTTTCTGTAGTGACAATAGGCATAGACGGTTCGGCATGAAGAATAGCCAGTATTTCCCCTTTTTGATAATGATGATGATCAGCATAGAAGTGTTTTTCTGCTAGCTGATACTGTTTACTCAATTCAAAAGCGAAAGATTCATTGTCGGCGATTCCTGATATAACCTTCACATTTTCACCGCTTTTTAGCTTTTTGTCGAAAATGTTAGACGGAGCGTCAAATGCTTGATAATTAAAATATACAGGGGTATGTTCTGGAATAAACTGGACGATTTTCTGCTCAAAGCCTTTTTTTGTTTCAGTATCAGCCCGTTGCGATTTGGTCACAACCACCAGATCTGCTCGTCTTGCTCCTTTTCTAGCCTCTCTTAATCTACCAAAAGGCAGGAGGTAATCTTTAAAAAATGGGGCGGCGTAGGTGGTTAATAATATGAGTAATTGTGGACTTACATGCCTGTGTTGGAAGACGTCATCAAAAAGAATAATTTTTGTATCTGGATAGGCGGCGAGTAAGTTTTCTACGCCCGTTTTTCTGTTTTCACAAACAAAGAACCTGGCCGCACTTTGATGCTTTTGAAAGAGCATGTACATTTCGTCTCCCACGGTATCTGGCGTGGCCTCTTTATTTATGGCGAGGTAGCCTTTGGTGTTTCTTCCATAACCGCGACTAAGCACCGCTATTTTTTGTCCCTCAAAGGCCTCAATTAAAAAAGAAATGAAAGGCGTTTTCCCTGTGCCGCCAACGCTTAGGTTTCCAACGCCTATACTGAAAACTGGAGGCACATAAGTTTTGAATAATCCTTGATCGAAAAGAAAATTTCTGATTCTGGTGATGACATCATAAAGAATGGCAAATGGGAACAAGAAAGTCTTAAAAAACCTTTTCAATTATGTAATTTCGATTTTTGATAAAATATGACACTCAAAGCCAGCTATTGCAAACATACGTTAAATTTTAAATTTGACGCCGGTACTTCTCGTGGTATTCTTAAGACCAAGGATACTTACTTTATAAAATTGTTTGATGAAAGCAATCCAGAAATATTTGGTTTAGGCGAAGCAGCACCTTTGCAGGGTCTCTCGGTAGATTATAAACCGCAGTTTGAGGATTATCTTAAAATCTTTATAGATAAGTTTAATGGCGAAAGCCTTACAGAAAAAGAGCTTATAGAAGCCATTCATTCGGAGTTATTTAATCGCTGGCCTTCTATAAGGTTTGCTTTTGAAATGGCCGTTTATGATTTAATAAACGGTGGTAAACGCTTACTTTTTGACAATGCTTTCAGTCAGGGTAAAAGCGACTTAGAAATAAATGGGCTTATTTGGATGGGTGATGAGGCTTTTATGAGTAACCAGATAGTGTCAAAGCTTAAAGCAGGCTTTAGAACCCTAAAAATGAAGATTGGTGCCATTGACTTTGATACGGAGTATAAACTCCTTCAAAGTATCCGTTCCAACTTCCCCAAAGACGAGTTGACCTTAAGGGTGGATGCCAACGGCGGTTTTGAAGAAAGTGAAGCACATGAAGTTTTAAAAGTCCTGTCGAAACTCGATATCCATTCCATAGAACAACCTATAAAAGCCAATCAATGGGAAAAAATGGCTGCCTTATGTGGTTCTACGCCTGTTCCAATAGCCTTAGACGAAGAACTTATTGGCATAAATGGAAATTCTAGAAATGAGTTATTAAACTTGATAAAGCCTCAGTTTCTGATTTTTAAACCGACCTTATTAGGAGGATTTAGAAATACTGATGAATGGATGGGGCTTTGTGAAAAGAAAAACATTGGTTGGTGGATTACATCTGCTTTAGAGTCCAATGTAGGCTTAAACGCCATAGCTCAATATACCGCGACCAAAGACAGTCTTTTACCTCAAGGCTTAGGCACTGGGCAGTTATTTCATAATAACATAGAAAGCCCTTTATCAATAGAAAAGGGCTTTCTTTATTTAGCACCCAGCCAAAGCTGGGATTTGTCTGCTTTAAACTTTAATTGAGTTGCTTATACCCAGTTGATACCTTTTTTTAAGGCGTTCAGTGTTAACTCTTCATGAGATCCACTTTCTACTTCATGGCAATACTCCCAATTGGCTTGCGGTGGAAGGCTCATTAATATGGATTCTGTTCTGCCTCCGGTCACTAAACCAAATTTGGTGCCTCTGTCCCACACAAGATTAAACTCTACATACCTACCACGACGTAAGTATTGCCAGTCTTTGTTTTTCTGGGTAAAGGTCTTTTCGGCGTTCATGGCAATGAGATGTGTGTATATAGGAGCAAAAATGCGTCCCACATCCTTCACAAAATTGAATATCTGCTCTTTACTCATCGCTAGACTTTTTTCGTTGAGATGGTCAAAGAAAATACCTCCAACGCCTCTGGTTTCTTCTCTATGAGATAAATAGAAGTAGTCGTCGGCTCTATTTTTAAAGTCTGCGTAAAAGTTTAGGTCGTGCTTATCACAAACTGTTTTTAGCTGCTCGTGAAACCATTTGGCTTGGTCGGCATCTAAATAATGTGGTGTCAGGTCTATCCCCCCGCCAAACCAGTATGTTCCGTTAGAAAGTTCAAAGTACCTTACATTCATGTGAATGATGGGAACCATAGGGCTGTTAGGATGCTGTACGATGGAAACGCCAGTTGCAAAGAAGTCGGCGTCATCTTCTATTTTTAAGGCCTTTTTCATATCCTCTCCCAGTGGTCCTTCAACGGCCGAAAAGTTAACGCCCCCTTTTTCTAAAATATGACCGTTCTGAATTAAGCGAGTTCTTCCTCCCCCACCCGTTTTATGGCTCCAAATGTCTTCTTGAAACTTCGCTTTTCCATCCGTTTTTTCTAAAGATTGACATATTTCGTCCTGTAAATCTTTAAAAAAGTCCTCTATTTCTTTTCTATCCATCATTGTCAGTATTTTTGCAGCACAAAATTAGAAAAAGAATTCACAGGGCTTTGTATGTTTGCACATGATGTTTGTCACGCTCGAGTTATGAGCATAATCATTTAATATGTCGATAATAAATCTTTTGGTAAGAAAGCACCTTTTAGAGCTTAAACCGTACAGTTCTGCACGAGATGAGTATACAGGAAAGGAAGGTATTTTTCTTGATGCCAATGAAAATCCATATGGTTCGGTGGCTGGTAAAAACCTAAATAGGTATCCAGATCCTTATCAAAGGGAAATTAAAGTAAAATTGGGTAGGCTTAAAGGAGCCAGACCTGAGCAAATATTTCTAGGAAATGGCTCCGATGAGGCCATAGACCTTATTATTAAAACTGTTTGCGAGCCGAAAGAAGATAATATTTTGCTGCTACCGCCTACCTATGGTATGTACCAAGTATGTGCAGATATTCAGCAAGTAGAGGCTCGAAAAAGTAATTTAACGCCAGACTTTCAGTTAGATTTGGAGGATATTGCTTCCAAAGTAGATGATAAAACCAAAGCCATATGGGTTTGTTCGCCTAATAATCCAACGGGCAATCTTATTAATGTCAGTGCTATTGAAAGCCTTTTAAGAGCTTATCCAAAATGTCTGGTGATCATAGATGAGGCCTATATCGATTTCTCTACGCAGCCATCTTTTATTGGACGCCTAGGTGAGTTTGAGAATCTGGTCGTACTCCAAACTTTCTCAAAAGCCTGGGGCATGGCTGGATTAAGGGTAGGAATGGCTTTTGCTCACGAAGATCTTATTAAGATTTTAAATAAGATTAAATATCCTTATAACTTAAACTTAGTATCTCAAAAACTTATTTTAGAGGTTTTAGATAACGAAAGCAAAAAAGATAAGTTTGTAGAGAAAATACTAGAAGAGCGATTTAAACTCTACAAGAAATTGATAGAGTTGGAGTCTGTAAGACATATTTATCCATCAGATTCAAACCAATTGCTCGTTAAATTTAAGGATGCAAAATCTATCTTTAACTATCTGATTGAGAAAAAGATAATTGTTAGAGACAGAACAAATGTGGTACTCTGCGATGACTGTTTAAGAATAACCGTAGGGAAAGGAAAAGAGAACAATGCTTTAATTGAGCAATTACAGGCCTATAGATAGGTTAAAAAAGCAGGTCTCATCTAAAATGGGACCTGCCTTTTTTAATCTGACATTTCTCAATTGGGCGTCAAAATGGCATACTTGCTTTCAAAAGTAGGTTTGTATGTTTTCTCTAAAATCAAAATCTTGTCGTATTCATAAGCTGTAAAACGTAAAAATTCCGTTACCGAGGTTTCAAAACACGTATCTAGCGTTCCGTTTTTACCTGAAACTTCGTTCTTATTATTAATGCTCACGGAGTGCACCAGTGAATTATCTAAATAGAGCAGTAAGGCATCACAGTTGTTATTTTCTGGATTGAATTCGGAATATTTATACTCCTCATTTACTATCTGTTCCACCATCTCTGGTTTATCTAGCCAAAATTCTGAATCACAAAAGGTTTTACCGTGACAGTTAAAAGAGAAATGCCTGTTTTGCGGTATTTCGTCAAACTCATAGTCGACAAAATTCTTGTAGACCAAATCACCACCCTTTTTTGAATCCATTTCTAAATAAAGGGCATTGCTCTCCACATACTTTAAAGCTTCTATTTCGGTGCCTTTGTCGGTATAAAGTGTTACTATTTCATAAGGCACAAAAAACGTGTCTACCCGAGATGGAGAACTCAGGTCGTGCTGAAGCAGTTTAAATTTACTATTCGAAGTAAAAATTAGCGAACCGTCTTTGTTTCTTTTCATAGGGATGTCGGTGAAGTTACTATTCCTGATTTACTATCATTATAGTTATAACGAAACAATAGGCTATATTAAAAAAAAACTCACCACGAATTAACCATGGTGAGAATAAAAAAAAATCACGCTGACCAGGTCATAGGTGATAGGTGTGGAGAATACAGGAATCGAACCTGCGACCTTTTGACTGCCAGTCAAACGCTCTAGCCAACTGAGCTAATTCCCCAAATATGTGTCAAACGCCTGCCTCCCGATAACTATCGGGAGAGCTAATTCCCTTTTAAAACGACACTTTCTAAATCTTTAAAAGAGTAGTTTCTCTATTACGGTCGCAAATATAATAGAACTTTTAAAATTACCATCCAGGAATCATAAAGTTTACTCCAGTAACGACAGGTTTTTTTCCGCCATTATAAAATGGTAAAGCAAAATAGGGTTCAAGAATGAGATAACCCAAGACGTTAATTCTTAAACTAAGTCCCGTGGTTACGATTAAGTCGTTCTTAAAATCTATGACGGAGTTTCCTATGGTTGGGAATGTGCTGACCTCTCCTATTTTCTTTTCTTTGGACCAAACCATTCCAGCATCCATAAAGAAGTTTAAATCGCTAGGAACAAAATTGAACGGGATTAAGGCAATTTGCTCAGGTCCTGTAAATGGTAGTCTAATTTCAAAGTTAGCGACGGCCAGTTGCTCCCCAGAAAGTGCTTGTTGGGTAATTTGGCCGTCTGCCTGCTGTTTTGAAAAGGCTTTACCATAAAACCCATGCATGTACCATGGATAGCCCAGATACAGTGGATTTATTTGATTTAGTAAATCGAGATTATTGGGGTTCAATCTTCCGTTATATTGAAACTTCGCCGCTAATGTTACTGGTTTCAGGAACTGATATTTTCTAGCGTCAATGAGTACATCTGTGTAACTGGTAGAACCAAAATACTGCCCAACCTGAAATCTATATCTATGTCCATTAAGTGGAGCAACTGTCCCGAAAGTGGCATTATCTCCTACAAAAGCAGCGTATACACTATTTAAATTAAATGGCTCAAACTGAAAATTGTCGGGATATTCTGACCTATTTAGTTTTACCGGTCTATCGGACCCTAAAGAGTAATAATCAGCTAAATAACCTGTTGGGCTTAAACCTATCCTGGCATATTCTGGATATTCTTTAACACTGGCAGAATAGAATGCCACTGAGCCACCTATTTCTAACCTTTTTGTTTTACTTAAAGGTCTAAAAGCGAAAACAGAAAAATCATCAATGAATATTCGGGCTATTTGCCTATTTAATATGGCGTTATAGTAATCTATGTTTCCACTTTGTCCTAACGTATCCAAAATCTCAGTTTCATATCCTATCAAAAACTGATAAGGAATGTGTGATACAGAAGCTCCAAATTGTAATGGATTTTTCTGGTTCAAATAGAAAAACTGCCCTCCAAAGTCTTGTATTTCTCCATTGAGAGCTACGGTGGCAGAAAGTTGGTTATTGTTTAGCATATCACTGAAAAGGGCGGTAATTCCGCCTCCTACTCCCGTACCAAATCTTGATGTAGAAACCCCAAGACCAGAATTGGCCAAATAATCGAGCTTGAAATATGGCTTGTAGGATTTCTCAAGAAGCGTACTTGTTCTTGTCCTCGAAACCAAACCCTGTTTGTTCAGATTCGTTTGAACCAAGTCTCTCCCATCTTTCCAATCTAAAGGTGCCAACTTTCCCGCCAGTTTGTTAACCGTATTTTCAACTGGTTCATTGAGCAAATCACTAGGTTTGGCTTTTAAAATGCTGTAAGAGCCATCTAAGAAGTAAGAATAGGCAATATCTCCATTTTCGGAGGCCATGCTTAAAGCAGGCGAAAACATGGTGATTCCACTAACGCCCGTATAGAAATTAGTAAGCTTAGTCAGATTTCTAGAGGCAATATTGTACTTATATAAGTTCCTAAAACCATCTCTGTCGGATAAGAAAACAATGTTTTCGCCGGTTGGGTCAGAAACTGGATTGAAATTATCTGCTCCTTTAAAAATGTCGAAATTTTCCACTTTTCTTGTGGACATTTCAATTCTATTAATGCTTAGGTTGGCTTTCTCTAATCTTATATATCCATCATTTCTGTCAGAAACGAAATAAACGTATCTTCCATCTGCCGACCAGCTGGGTTGAATATCTGAAAACTCGTCATTGGTCAGATTTACCACTTCTTTAGATTTCAGATTAAATGAATATAAATCTGAATTACCTTCTACTAGACCAGAAACCACGATGGTATTTCCATCTGGAGACCACGCCGGATTAGAAAAGGCGTCTACCCCTTTAATACCATAGGTCTTTTTGCTCCCGTTAGCAGCATTTATAATACTCAGTTTATTTTGCCCTTTGGATTGAACTACGATAGCCAAGTTTTTACTATCTGGTGACCATGTTCCGGCTGTTTCTATAAAACTGTAAGAGTCTACATGACCAGCAAAAGAGTTAGAAGAGATTTTTTTAATGGTTTTGCCCGTTTCAGCATCTACTATAAAAATGTCTAGGGAAAGTACATTTTTAGAAGAAATATAAGCAATATACTTGCCGTCAGGGCTTATGGTAGGAGAAACGTTCATTTCACCTCCCGTTTTTTCTGAGGCTAAAACGGTTCCCCTAGGTGCTATCTCTGTTCCTTCTCTAAGGGGTTTGTAAGCATCGATTAAAGACTGCTTAAACTTGGCAGAGAACCTGTCTAAGT
>NZ_JBSRVI010000086.1:0-7953 GCF_055134445.1 Arcticibacterium sp. | reverse complement strand
TAACAGAGGGTTTGGACGTCTGCTTTGATACTCATAGGCTCCGATATCTAATCTGTTTTCATAAACAAGTGGATAACCTGCCAAATCTTTGTGCACAAGATTAATGCCAATATTATCTGCTAAAGCTGCAATTATGTCAGGTGAGCAGGCTTGTAGACGTAAATCACCTAAAATAGTAGAACTCGTAGTGGTTGTAGATGGCACATTTGATACAAACTCTGCACTTAATGGTGCACTAGTTGTTCCTACTAAATTACCATTTACTCCATTTTGTACTCCATTTCCTTCATCACTACCTATCAGGCTGTAAGCACTTGTTAAGCCAGATACATTAAATGTAGATATGTCTGGACCGAAATCAGAATAATTACCCGCAACAATGCTATTCTTTAAGTTAAAACCATTATCAGCATAAATTCCGCCACCCTCTCGTGCTCTATTTCCACTTATTACGCAACTTTCAATTGAAACATTAGAATTTTGTAAATGAAGTCCCCCGCCAATTAAACCTGAAGAACCACCACCTTCATATGCAATATTCCCTGTTATTGAAGATTGTTTTAATACTAGGCTTCCCCTAAAGTGGAAAACCCCACCACCTGTGATGTCAGTTTTATTCCCTGAAATTGTGCTTCTTAAGACTTGCAGATTTCCCGTATTAAATATACCGCCGCCAGATACATTCGCTTGACAATTAATAATTTTAGAATTTCTAAAAACCAGATTACCGTAATTAATAATTCCACCACCAGACTCCCCGTGTGCTATTCCGTTTTGAATCCTGATACCTTCCATGATGACACTTTTAGCGGTTTTAATTCTAAAAATATTACTATTTATTTGTCCGTCAATAATTGTACTGCTTATATCGTTTCCAATTATGACCAAATTTTTATCAATCAAAATGTGCCCAGTAGTAAGCTTAATAGTATCGCCATCGATGGTAGGGGAGAAACGAATAGTGTCGCCAGAGAAGGCATTTTCTACAGCAAATCTTAGCGAGCCACAGCCATTGTCATTTGTGGTAGAAACTAACAATGGGTTATAATCTAGGTTGATATATTCATAAGCTCCCATATCTAGGAAGCATCCAATTAGTCTATCAGAACCAATTAAATCTTCATTTATACCATCGGGGATAGCTGTATTTAGCCCCGCATCAATTGCTACTGAAATTGCCTGCAAACCAAAATTATTGTCCGCATTTATAAATAAAGGGTTTTGATTAAGGTTTCCAGTGCCCGTATATCCGTTTTCAATAATAGAATAGGAAACATTAAGCCCACTTGTAGGATAAATATCAGAGGCTGAAGTATTGAGATTGTTCCAAAAAATAGAATTTGTAATGGTGGGCGAAGTACCATCTACATAAACAGCGTCTCCTACAGTTGCATTATTTTTAGTAAAAGTGCTGTTTACAAAGGCCATATTGCTGTTTGAACTATGAATAGCCCCGCCATTGGTAGCAGCTGTGTTATTGACAAAAAGACAATTGGTAAATGAGCAAGAATTATTGGAGCCAGCTACTCCACCACCATCCGTTAAAGCCGCATTATTTTTAAAAATGCAATTGATAATCTTGGAGCTACTGGCACTGCTTAAAAATATTCCCGCTCCGCTTACAGCCGAATTAGATTCGACGGTACAATTTTGAATAATAGCCTTAGAGTTTAGTCCTAATATTCCGCCACCACTGGTAATAGTTGCGGCGGTTTGTGCATTTCCATTCTTAACAATGAAGCCGTCTAAAATAGCGGTTTGGAGTATGTTTTCACTTTTAACTACATGGTAACTATTGTCTGAATTATCGTTTATAGTACCCAAATCACCACTTAATATGGTAGGATAGTTCGTGATATTTCTTTGAGAAAGGGCAGTTTCAGTACCTTCAAAACCTCCATAAATAGCCAAGTTGTTTTTGAGTTCGAAAGAAATGGATTGGTCGGAACCTGATGTAGGATAATAGGTTCCTTTGGCCACCCAAACTTTATAGTTAGCACAGTCTGACTCAAAAGTTTCTAAGACGGATTGAATATCTGAATATGCATTTGTCCATGATGTTCCATCTGCTAATCCACCCACTACAGCCGAGTCTACATAAATAATATTTTGAGCATTAAAATTTGTAAAACTTAAGGTCGCATTTGACTGTGCATGCAAGTAATTTGAGATATCCTCCACTGCACTACTTGAAATGTTAATATTCCTTTTGCTAGCATCAAATTCGGTACGGTTTGGTGCAACAGCCGGAAAACCATCCACCACTACGGCATTACTATAGACAGACTTAGGATTCTCTTCGGGTGTTAAAAAACCTCCTGTATGATTAGATGGATACGTGCCACCAGTATTAAAAACGGCATGAATTTGTGTAATGCCATTTGTTTGGTCTTCATCATTATCTTCATATACATGGTAACGCGTACCGATATCTAAAAAGTCAAAGACATTTCCACTACCAATTATAGTAGCTGTACCGCATTCAGGGAGGTCAGAAGTATTGTTGCAATTTACAGTCAAAGGCCCATTCAAGCCACCAGTAATGGTTAATACAGTTCCTTTAAGAATACAAGTATTAGGGGTAACCAGTTTGTATTTTCCGCCGCTTTCAAAAGTAAGGCTACTCTTGTCAAACTGATTTCTTAAAAAGTAGAATGTTGAATTGGCCGGTATATTATCCATAGCCACCAAAGACATACTGGCGGGGCTTAAGTGATTAATGCCTATGATGGCTAGTTTTGACGTAGCATTATTAGCGTCATCATTCAAAATATTTACACTTGCATTTCCCGTAGAACCGCCATCGTAGCCTATACCTGAAGTAATGCTTATTAAAATATCCTCGGTTTTTTCTAGGGTGGCATCGGTCACAGGATTTATGGTTAATTGTGCTGAAGAGGCTCCGTTGGGAATGGTAATGCTGCCCACTGATGAAGTATAGGAATTGGCACCAGAAACGGTATAATCTGAAGGGAATGTGGCCGTACCTGCTACTGAAAAGTTAATGGTAATATCAGAAGTGGCCGTCGCATCTAAACTCAATGTATAAACAGATGTTTCTGAGTCTTCTAAAATGGAAGCTGAAGAAATTGTTACTGTAGCTTTTGGATTTGCAGAGCCTTCGCTAACAATAATATTATTAAAGGGCACGGAAGATAATTCTTGCATTGCTTCTGCATACAACCAATTTGCTGGATTTTCAAAACCAGCTTGGTCTACCGTAGTGGCTGGTCTTAAAGTAGGTTTGTATTCTAACCTCTGAGGTGAAGTATTGGCAAAGCCATCTACCAAAACCGACCCAGCGTATAGTGTTGATAGGTCTAAGGAAGCTGGCATATTTCCACCAAAATTGGGTGATGAATATGTGAAAATCTGGCTATGTACAGCCGTAATGCCATTATATGGATTGTTGTCAGTATCTGTATGAGCTCTGAAAAAACCTTCATATTGAGAAATATAAAAGTTCTTTGAAGGGCTTAATTTTATAACTGTTCCAGCCGATGTAGCAGAACCATTTCTAGTTACTGTAAATGTATTGTGAGCGGTTTTTTTAACCACAATCACATCACCACGTGCTATGCCTCCTGTAGGAACTGTCCATTTTAATTCTGACGGGTAGGTGGAAACATTGGAAAAGAGTAGCGTGCTTTTGTTAAAGGGATTGCTAGAGAATACATACGAAGCTCCCGCCAATAAACCTTTTAAGGCTGTAAAAGAGAATTCGCTAACACCATCTTCATTATCTGTATAATGTCTGGTGCCTGTAATGGCAACATCAGGTACCACTGTTAATACATCATCATTCTTAATAATAGAGCTTGCTACACTTGGACTACCAGCCGTATATTCTGAGCCAGAAGTAATGCTCAGTTGAAGTGTTTCATCAGGTTCTAAAACAGAATCTCCTGTGGGATTTATGACTATGGTTTTTGACGTGGTTCCAGACGAAATAGTTACGGTGCCAGATGTGGAGTTCATTGAGGTAGCTCCTGTTTGGGTATAGTCTGTACCAAAATTTGCAATGCCGTTTGCCGAACTTCCATTTACTGAAAAGTTGACAACTAAATTACTTGTGGGTGCTACATCTACTTCAAATGTATATGTGAAATTACTGGAGCTGTTTTCATTTAACTGACTGGAATTTCGGGTAAGTATAACAACTGGCTTTAAGCCTACAAGATTAAAATTTGTGAATTTGGTGGTGGATAAATCTTGGTCACTGCCAAAGATTACATAGTTGCTAGAGTTTTCTAAATCTACTTTTGTTACATCTGTTCTGTCTAAAACGGAGGTTTTATATTCTACTCTATTTAGTCCGTCATCATATGGCGAAACAGTATAATTTTGTTGAGGGAAATTATGTACCACTATAGCATTTGCAAAATCTGGGCTAGGGTTTTCTGAGGCGGGCATAGGGCCACCACTTAGGTTAGTACTTGTTAAAGTTCCCGCGAAAAAAGCACCATGAATCTCCGTAACACCATCAGCAGGGTCTTCATTATTATCAGTATAAACGTACATAGACTCTCCAAATTTACCTAAAGAGTAGGAGCCACTACTTCCAACATGTACCGCTGTAACAGCACCAGAACTAGGAGTAACAGATGCTGTAAAAACATTACTGGAACTCGGTGCTGATTCTTTGAAATAGATAACACTTCCCTTTGGAATAGCAGTTGTAACCGTAATTTTCACTACAGACTCTTTTATTGGACTGCCACCACCATCTAATTCATATACAAATTGGCTGCTGGTGTTATTATAATTATTATCTGTGAAATAGTAAATCTGCCCTACAGCCAAATTATCTAAGGCTAGAATTGAAACACCATCTTCAGTGCTATTTAAGTGTTTTGCCCCGATAATGGCCACTTTTTGGGCATTAGCGGTATAAAAACTTATGCTTAAAAGTAAACTCAGTATTACTTTTTTCATTTTAAGAATTATTAAAGTTCTGTACCAGAATTATTGAAGTATGCTGTCTTTTAGTGGGTAGGTCTTATTGGGAAAGTACCATTGATACAAATGAGATAATTGATACCTAGAAAGGGGTTTCGTATATCAATTTCTTCACCCATAAATTCATGTTCTTTTATACCAGCTAAATAGGTGTCGTCAGATTCTTTGGTACTAAACATACCTGCGTCTTTATTAAGAATACCATCTGAAATATTTACTCTTCTTCCATCTGCCCCATGGTTAGCTGCTAATTGCACATTATGATTATGTGCAGGCAAGTTTTCAGAAGTTAGTTTTATAGTATTAGCTCCGCCAGATTTACCTACTTCAACAAGCTTAGAAACACAAAGTGGTATTTTATTTCTTAAATCAGGTAAATCAAAATTTGAACTTCCGTTTCCGCCATAAGAGGTGCCTAATAAACTAAACAAAGCCTGATTTGACGAAATACTTATTTTCTGCCCGCTACATAAAGTGTAGTTTGAAAATGGAGCTCGGAACCCCGCGAATAATATAATTTCACCTAATACACCCTCTCCACCTCCGTTCCTTCCTGCAGATGGGAAAATGCCTTCCGTACAAATAATGTAATTTAGCCCTAAAGAAGAATTTGTAACATCAATATCTTCATAACTCCCTTTGTCTTCTTGAGAGATTCCTCCCAGAGTGGCTAAAGCAGAAACTTCCTCGCTAAATGGTCCAGCATTACTATTTATAAATGCATTGTTAGGTAATTGTGTGTGGGGAGTACTATCTGTATTATTATTTACACCTAATTTTACAGAATGATTATGTGGAGGTAAATTATTTTTATCTAATCTAATGTTGGTTTTACCGCCAGTTGCACCTACTTTTTCAGAGTTTAATACTCCAGTAGCAAAATGGTTTCTGAAATCTGGTAGTTTGAATTCGTTTCTAGCTATACTTCCTCCATAATGGTAGCCAATTATACTATACAAAGCTGAATTTTGGGAACTTGCCAATAAATCTCCATTACAGAGTCTCCAGCCATTAGGTATTGCACCAAGGCTGCCATCTGTTTTGTCATTAGGCCAGATTTTAATTTCGCCAATAGTACCTTCATTAGGGTCATTTTGAATACACATGGCATATACCATTTTCACATGTGCATTTTTTATTTTTACAGGCTCAGAATTTCCTACATTGTTTTGAGAGATACCAGCCAAAAAGGTATCAGTAGAAGGTTCTGTACTAAAAACACCAGCTTGATTATTCAGAAAAGCACCTTTGGGCAAAATAACGGGCTCACTGCCTCCACTTATATTGTCTACTTCTAATGACACATTATGGTTGTGTTCTGGCATTTGTTCCATAGACAAAACAATTTCATCAGCCCCCTTTTTTACTCCCAACCCGTTACTAGTTTCAGGTTGAAGTACAAAACGATTTCTTAAATCAGGTATGGCAAAGGTAGTATCATCGCTATTGTCATAAGTGTATTTGTCACCTACAATAAGGTGTAGTTGATGATTACTTGTTTTCTTTAATCTTCTTCCATCACACAACACATAGTTAGTAGGGATAAAGTTAAAAGCTACTATTTTGATTTCTCCAAGATGTCCTGTCATGATTCTTTTAGTTTTATTATTGAAAAAAAAGTCTTTTTTGAATATGACTAAAACAATCAGCTAGACTTGACTATAGGTTTTCCTATAGTTTAAGAAGTAAATGTTTTATTCATGGCTATATAATTCCTATATCAATCTCGATGCAACCCATTTTACAGAATTATGAAAGAAAATGGTTTGACTTTATTGGTTAAGTCGTCTCGTTTTCTAAATATCGTTTTTGATATAGATTAAAGGTAGTAGGGCTATGCAGGAGGCAATAGAAAAACTGTGGGACAAATGTGACATTTCTCCGGAAATTTGTGACAGTTGGTTTAACTAGTTAGTAGTGAGTTAGATAAGGTGTGCTTGAGGAGGGGCGGATTCAATTTAGCTTTGTGCCAAATCGGTTAAAATAAAGTTTCTTGAAGTACCTTACTTCACGGAATCCCACTTTTTGAACTACATCTTCCAATTGCAAACTCTCGGTTTCTAGCAGTTGTCGAGCCACGTTTAGGCGTATCTCTGAAATGTATTCTTGTGGATTTAGACCAATCTCTTTTTTTACTAATCGTATAAAATGTCTTCGACTTAAATTCATTTTTTCTGCCAAGAATGTGGTTGAAAACTCTACGTTACCTAAATGAGTTTTAACCAAGAATTCCAAGTTTTGGGCAAAATCAAAGGTAGAGTCAGACTCTTGGCTTTCATCTTCTTTGTGAGCAGCTAAGCGGTTTAAATAGTTTTTATAAACAGCTCGTAATCTAAAAACGAGCTCGTCTTCGTCAAAGGGTTTAGTCAAGTAGTCGTCTACACCTATACGGAAAGCTTCTAGCTTGCTTTGTTCATTATGCTTGGCAGTAAGAAAAACGAACGGAATGATACGCAGCTTAGAGTCTTGCCTAACGTGGTTTAGTAGTCCAACACCGTCTAACTCTGGCATCATGATATCTGACAAAATACAATCTACCTGGACATTCTTTTCCAGAATTTTAATAGCTTTTGCTCCGTTTTCAGCCTCGATGGTTTTATACTCTTTTTCTAAAATGCTTTTTACATAAGCTCTAAGTTGAGGATTGTCTTCTACCAATAGTAAATTAGGTTTTGACAGATTCTTCACATGTTGTGGAGTTTCTTCAAGAGAGTTTTGAGGATGTTTCTCCTCTAAGGTTTCAAACTTTTCAAAATCAGTAAATTCAACGTTTAATAGAACTTCAAAAAAGCTTCCCTTTCCTTCCTCACTTTCTATGTGAAGTTGCCCATTCATCAAATCTAAATACTCTTTTACCATGGTTAGGCCTATTCCTGTTCCAGGATTAGCCATGGTGTTGTCTTGTTTTACTTGATA
The DNA here is from genome assembly GCF_055134445.1 of Arcticibacterium sp. NCBI lineage: Bacteria > Pseudomonadati > Bacteroidota > Cytophagia > Cytophagales > Leadbetterellaceae > Arcticibacterium > Arcticibacterium sp. The sequence goes on along the minus strand of NZ_JBSRVI010000086.1, from coordinate 78 downwards.
AAAACGGTCAAATATTTTCTGTTGATTTTCGTCACTTATCCCTATACCGTTATCCTTAACCGAAAAACGTAGTTCCGA
>NZ_JBSRVI010000085.1:0-8546 GCF_055134445.1 Arcticibacterium sp. | reverse complement strand
CCAATGGTGTAGCATCAGGAGAAGCATTTGAAGCTAATTATTATACGTTCATAGCTAGAGGCTTTGACCAAAATAACTCTCAAGGCAATGTAGTAGTAGGGCCAGATGAATTACACTTTTCTATAGTGCGTGGGGATAGAGCAATCACAAGCCCGACGCTATCAACGAATGCTATATGTGCGGGTACCAGTCTTACGGTTTCTTCTACAACCTCAGGCGTATTTAGTTTCAATGTAGGAAATGTATATCAAGCATATCTATCCGACCAAAACGGAAACTTTGGGAATCAGATATTGATAGGAAGCTCCTCAGACCCGACTAGTATAGCTTGTACTATTCCAAATAATCGACCTAGTAGTTCAAACTACAAAGTGGTGGTTCGTTCTAGCTCACCCATGGTTTCATCATCGGCCTCTGGAAGTCTCTCCATTATTTCTTCTAATGTTAGTTTAGTATCACCTACAAATGACATTTTGAATTTGACAAAAACGGAGAAAGCGGTGCAAGCCATAAATGCTACCAATAAAGTAAATGGTAGTTCTAATGTGAGTTATAAGGCTGGAAATCATATTCTATTAGAGCCAGGATTTACGGCAAATGGCGGTACTGTTTTCAGTGCGAAGATTGAAGCGGTTTGTCCGCAGTAAATAGCGAATAAGTACTATAAAAGTCAATAGTGGGGCAGGAAATATTTCTGCCCCACTATTGACTGAAATGTGTTTAAGATTGTTCGAAATGCGTTAAAGCCTATAAACGCAAATAAGGTTTCTTAGTCTGTATCCAAAGTCACCAAATCTGATAATGCTTTGGCGGCTTTTCCCATTCATTAACTCCTAGAATATTAATTCATTATTTCCGATATTACGTCAATTTGGAACTAGTGTTGAATTAAGGATGAGGTATTATATCAGGCACTGGTAGATTTTGTAACTGATTTAAGAAAAAAAAAATCAGACATTAGGTAGCAAAATGTTCCATGGATATATATCAATTTAAGCTTAACTTAACACAGAAATATAAATGCAACAAAAAACGAAACCTGAAACCACATTAAAAAGAACACTTTCACCCATCCTATTATGGGGTTTGGGTGTTGGATATGTAATCTCAGGCATGTATTTCGGCTGGAATTTAGGTCTAGAAAAAGGCGGAGTATTTGGTATGGCTGCCGCAACGTTTTTAGTCATCATCATGTATGTCTGTTTTAGCTTTTCTTATACCGAATTGGCTTGTGCCATTCCAAAAGCCGGTGGCGGTTTTGATTATGTTAACAGAGCTTTCGGAAAAAACCTAGCATTTCTGGCAGGCTTAGCACAAATAATTGAATTTGTATTTGCTCCGCCTGCCATTGCAATAGCCATAGGTACCTACCTCAATTTATCATTTCCTGAGATTCCTGTAATTTATGCAGCCTTTGTAGCCTACTTCATTTTTACTGCTTTAAATATTTATGGGATAAAAGCCGCTGCCACTTTCGAACTATTGATTACAGTTTTAGCGGTTTTTGAACTTCTTTTGTTCGCTGGTATTACCCTACCTCATTTCTCAAAAGAGGCATTTATTCAAAAACCTTTCGTAAATGGTTGGTCGGGTGCTTTTGCCGCTTTACCTTTTGCCATCTGGTTTTTTCTGGGCATTGAAGGCGTAGCCAATGTGGCTGAAGAAACTAAAAACCCACAAAAAGACATCTTAAAAGGTTTTGGATCTGCTATTCTAACTTTAGCCATTTTATGTGTCTTGGTTTTTTTCTCTGCCATCGGTGTGGGCGGTTGGGAACAAATAGTTTATAACATAGATGGTTCCATTTCTGATTCACCACTTCCATTAGCCATGGGCAAAATTGTTAGCACGTCCAGTTGGCTTTACCATATGCTAATCAGCATAGGAATCTTTGGTTTAATAGCCTCTTTTCATGGATTGATTTTAGCCTCAGGCAGAGCTACCATGGAATTTGGAAAACTGAATTTTGCCCCTGCTTTTTTAGGGAAAGTAAATAAACGTTTTCAAACGCCAGCGATCGCCTTAATAGCAAATATGCTCGTAGGCCTAACCGCTATATTGACAGGCAAAACGGGCGAAATAATAACCATAGCCGTTTTTGGAGCTCTTAGTTTGTATGTCATATCTATGCTGGCCTTTTTCCAATTAAGAATAAAAGAACCTAAGCTTCATAGACCTTTTAAAGTTCCTCTTTACCCTGTCATGCCGGGACTGGCCCTGATAATCAGTTTCATTTGTCTCATAGCTTTGGTATATTTCAACGCCACATTGGCTTTATACTACTTTGGTTTTTTACTTTTAAGTTTCGGTTTGTTTAAGCAATTTTACAAGCCCTTCTAATACAATATCCTATGACCGATTCTGAAATTCTAGCATATATTAAAAACCATCCCGCTGGTAAAGTTAAAGTTGCCGTTAGTGATATTGATGGAATATTGAGGGGAAAATACATTTCAACAGAAAAGTTTCTCTCCGTTGCTCAAAAATCATTTGGTTTTTGCAGTGTGGTTTTTGGATGGGACATGGCCGATGTATGTTATGATAACGTAACTTATACGGGTTGGCATACGGGATATCCAGATGCTGAGGCGTCCATTGACTTAAGTACTTTTCGCAAAATACCCTGGGAAAATGACCTTCCTTTTTTTCTAGGTGAATTGGTAGAAAAAGACACGGATGAAAATCCGGTTTGTCCTAGACAATTGCTAAAGAGCATTGAGAAAAGAGCACAAAACATGGGTTATACCCCGTTCCTTTCGCAAGAATTTGAGTGGTTTAATTTTGAAGAAACGCCAAATAGCCTTAATGAAAAAGGCTTTAAGAATTTAAAGCCGACCACACCTGGGATGTTTGGCTATTCGCTTTTGCGTAGCTCTTTAAAAAGCGATTACTTCAATGAGCTTTTTGACCTATTGACCAAATTCGATATCCCGATTGAGGGTCTGCACACGGAGACGGGTCCAGGAGTAATGGAAGCAGCCATAAAATACGGCAAAACCATTGAATCTGCAGATAGAGCAATATTATTTAAAACAGGAGTAAAAGAAATAGCTTATCGCCACGGCATCATTGCCACTTTTATGGCTAAAATTAGTGAAGACCTGCCAGGCTGTGGTGGACATATTCACCAAAGTTTGTGGGATAAAGAACAAAAGAACAATCTGTTTTTTGACGCTAAAAAAGAACATCAAATGAGTGAGCTCATGCGGTCATATATTGCCGGACAATTGCTTTGTCTTCCTGAAATTCTTCCCATGATTGCCCCAACTGTGAATTCTTACAAGCGTTTAGTGGAAGGTGCATGGGCTCCAACAACCCTCACTTGGGGTCTTGATAATAGAACGGTTGCATTACGAGCATTGCCAGCTGGCGAAAAACCTTGCCGATTAGAAACCCGAATTGTAGGCTCAGACACGAACCCATATCTTGCCATTGCCGCTTGTTTAGCCGCAGGGCTCTACGGAATAAAAAATAACCTAAGCCTTGACCAGCCAAAAACTATAGGAAACGGGTATTTAGAAGACAAATACGGGTTATTATCTAAAAATCTGATAGATGCCTCCGATAAAATGAAAGATTCTAAAATAGCCAATGAAATACTTGGGGAAGGTTTTGTAAGACATTTTACTAAAACAAGAGAATGGGAATGGCGAGAATTCTCAAAAAAAGTTACCGATTGGGAGCTTAAACGATATTTTGAAATAATCTAAAACAAATTAATAATGATTGCTCAGTTTAATTTTCCAACTACCATTCGATTCGGTGCAGGCGTGGTGAAGGAGTTGGCTTCTTATTTAAAACAAAATGGATTAGCAAAGCCACTTCTAGTGACAGATAAAACTGTAAGTGAATTAAGCTTTTTCAAAGCCATAGTCGCAGACTTGACAACTGCCGGACTTTCGGTAGAAACATTTTCAGACATTCAAAAAAATCCGGTTAAATCTGACGTTTATAAAGGAACAGATACCTATGACAATACCCATAGAGACTGTATTGTTGGTATCGGCGGGGGGGCAGCCATAGACGTGGCAAGGGCCATTTTATTAAGAATAAACCATCGAGAAGATCTCTTTAAGTATGATGATTTGATAGGTGGCGATGTCTATGTTACCAATGATGTTCCGCATTTTATAGCCATTCCTACTACCTCAGGTACTGGCTCAGAAGTGGGCAGGTCGGCCATTATCTCTGACGATGTTACACATCAGAAAAAAATACTTTTCTCGCCTAAATTGTTGGCCAAAATAGTATTTGCAGACCCCATGCTCACCATGGAATTGCCCGATTTTATCACGGCCGCCACGGGTATGGATGCTTTGACACATAATATGGAGGCTTTTTTAGCTAAAAACTACCATCCTTTATGCGATGGCATAGCTTTGGAAGGAATTTCATTGATTCATAAATCTTTAGAAAAAGCTACTAAAAATCCAGATGTGGAATCGCGAAGCAATATGCTCATGGGTTCTATGATGGGAGCCATTGCTTTTCAAAAAGGATTAGGCGTAGTGCATTCTTTGGCTCATCCATTATCCTCCCTTTTAGACACGCACCATGGCTTGGCCAATGCGGTGAATATTCCATACGGTATGCGATTCAATATAGAGGGATTTGAAAGTAAGTTTGAACGCATGGCTCAAACATTGGAACTGAAGGAGCATTCAGGAGAGGCGGTAGTGAATTATCTTTTTGACCTAAATTCAAGAATCAATATTCCACATAAATTACGTGATATTGGTGTTAAACAAGAGCATATCGAAACTTTGGCAGACTTGGCAATTGCGGATTTCGCACATCCCAACAACCCAAAACCAGTGAGTCGAGAAGATTTTAAAAACCTATATCTGGAGGCATTATAAGATGAGAATTGGCATTACAAGGGCAGATATCAATAATCAAAACTATGCTAAATGGATAGCTCAAACTAATCCAGAAATTGAAATAGTAGAACTCGCTTTTGAAAACTCGAACTTAGATGATGCCCATACCTGTCATGGAATTATCCTTTCAGGTGGCATTGACATGCATCCTTCCTTTTTTCTAAAAGAATATTCAGAAAGCTATTTCGATGCACCGCCGGAGTTCATGAAAACGCGTGACCAGTTTGAGCTCGATGTTTTGCAAATCTGCATGGAAAATAAAATTCCCGTTTTGGGTATTTGCCGTGGTTTACAATTGATAAATGTATTTTTCAAAGGCACTTTAGTGATAGATATTGGTGAAGAAAAAAATGTAAATCACCGCAGAGAAAACGGACAGGACAAAACTCATGGCTTAACCATTTCCCCTGATTCTATGGTGCATTCTATTATAAAGCAATCCGTTGGTACATGTAATTCGGCACATCATCAAGTCATAGATAAACTTGCGACGAACTTTAAGGCAGTAGCTTTTTCTGATGACGGTTTGATAGAAGCCATAGAGCCCATTCAACCACAATCACACTTTCTAGTTGCAGTGCAATGGCACCCTGAGCGTATGCCAGACCAAGATAATCCTACAACAAAAAACATAAAAGAAGCTTTTATCAATGCATCAAAACAATTTGAACATGCTGACAATTATTAATCCAGCTAATGGTCTGGAAATCTCTAAGATAAAATTAGACACTTCAGCCTCGCTGAATGAAAAATATACTCGATTAAAATCTGGACAACTAGACTGGCAAAAAACGAGATTGGAAGAGCGAGTTGCTATTCTTCAAAAGTTCAGTGATTTATTAGAGCAAAATATTGAAACACTTGCGGGAATATTAACATCTGAGGTTGGTAAACCTTTAGGTCAAGCAAAAAACGAAATCAATGGTGGCAGAGGTCGAATAGCTTGGTTAACAAGCAACGCTTCAAAATACCTCAGTGATGAAACCATGCATAAGGAGCCTGGACTTACAGAAAAAATCTCTTACGAGCCATTGGGTGTTATCTGTAATATTTCGGCATGGAATTACCCTTATTTAGTAGGTATCAATGTCATTGTTCCAGCACTTTTGGCTGGCAATGCAGTTTTTTATAAACCATCAGAATACGCATCGCTAACTGGTCTTCAAATTCAGGAATTGCTTTATAAAGCAGGAGTGCCAAATGATGAGTTTGTAATTGCCATTGGCGAAGGTTCTGTTGGCCATATGCTTCTCGAAATGCCTTTAGATGGCTACTTTTTCACTGGTTCGCACAAAACAGGCGATCTTATTTACCAAAAAGTTGCTTCCAAAATGGTGCCTTGTCAATTAGAATTGGGAGGCAAAGACCCACTTTATGTGTCAGACGACGTGTTGGATGTTAAAAATGTGGCCATAGGAACAACAGACGGTGCATTTTATAATAATGGTCAAAGCTGCTGTGCCGTAGAGCGAATTTATGTTCACGAGAAAGTTTATGAGGAATATCTTGAGGCTTTTGTCAATGAAGTGAAATCTTGGAAAGTAGGTAATCCTGAGGAAGAAGGCGTGTATATCGCAGCCATTACGCGTGCCGACCAGCTCAATCTTTTGGAAGCACAAGTGGAAGACGCTTTGAAAAAAGGAGCTACGCTTATGACTGGCGGAAAACGAATAAAAAGAGACGGCAACTATTTTGAGCCAACCGTACTTGCCAATGTGACCAACGAAATGTTGGTGATGCAAGAAGAATCCTTTGGACCCATTATCGGTATTATGAAAGTCTCAAACGATATGGAAGCCACCGAATTAATGAATGATACTAAGTATGGATTAACGGCAGCGGTATATTCTGCTTCACAAAAAAGAGCCGAAGAAATTTTATCAAAAATAGATTCCGGTTCTGGCTACTGGAATTGTTGCGACCGCGTTTCGGCAGGTTTACCATGGAGTGGAAGAAAAAACTCAGGTTTCGGAGCTTCCCTTTCGCATGCTGGATTAAGGGCGTTTTCTAAACCTAAGGCTTATCATTTACGGGGATAAGAAAGTAAGTGGCATGAGAATCGAGCGGTTCTAGTTACAAAGTAATAGTTGGCTCATTTATACCAGAATTAGCTTGTTGGTCAATCACTTCAGCAAAGTTGAGTTTATTGTCACCAATAATAACATTTTGTGCTAGAGGAGAACATAACACAATAAACAAACTATCAATGTTCAAAACAAAGTAACTGGTAACTATGTAATCTAAGACCAAGGTTTTAAAGTCGATTTAGGCACAGTTTTCGGTGCGAAAATTGAGGAGGTTTCTAATAGAGAAGAAAACGTAACAATAATTAGGTAAAAGTGTCTTTTATTTCAATTATTGTTTTAACTATACTTTTGCCCAATGAGGTTGTCCACATTTATAACACTTATAATATTTTCTTTATGTCACTCTTCATTAGCCAAAAGTTTGGAGAGTATAAATTCAGATGCATTATTATATAAATTTGGCGATAATGGGATTTTTCTAGAAAAAGGCTTATCTCAATTTTTTAGTAACTCATTAGTAAGTAGTAATTTAGTTCAATATATATCTGTTCCAAACCCTCCAAGCATATCTAGTGTAGGAACCCTCTGTTCACAAGGTTATGTAGAATTATTTGCGAGCGGTTGTATAGGCAGTGTGTTATGGTCAAATGGTCAAACTGGTGATACAATATATGTCGAATTGGAAGGAAGGTATTCTGCATTTTGTATAGAATCTGGAATAAGAAGTATGGCTTCCAATGTTATCGAAATTATTGATAATTCACCCATGGTGCCCAATATCATCTCTACTCGCTATGAATTATGTGAAGGTGAAAATGCCATATTAATTAGTAATAATTGTAATGGAAATGTTCTTTGGAGTAATAATATGGAAGGGAGAACAATATCAGTAAGTGTTCCTGGTAATTATTCTGCTGTTTGTGAAAATGATTGTGGAGAATCTACAAACTCAAATATTATAACTTTAACTCGTCTAACTATACCCAATCCACCAATTATTAATACAGCCTCATTATTTATTTGTCCAAATCAGTTAGCCGTAATTAAAGCTACAAAGTGCTTTGATACTGTAACTTGGAATATCGGAGCTACGGGATCAACTATAACGGCTCCAGAGGGTATTTATAAAGCCACTTGTACTAATATATGTGGTAGGTCTAAGGAAAGCGATTCTTTAATAATTCAATCCTTTTATCCACCAAATGCACCAATTCTTATTTCAGATAAGAAAGCTATATGTAACGGAGAAGTTACCACAATTACCGCAAAAGGCTGTAATGATGCAACGATTTCATGGAGTAATGGTGATTTTGGGGACAGTATTGAAGTTTCAATTCCAGGTAGTTATTCTGCTTTTTGTACTAATATGTGTGGGTCTAGTCTGCCATCTAATGAAATTGAATTAGATTATTCGCAGCCTCCTATGATTGTGGGAGAAGAAAATTTAACGTGCTTAATAGATACTGTACTAAGAACAGCCTCTGGTGGTATTTCCTATAACTGGTCAAATGGTGATAATACTGCTGAAGCAACTATAAATGCGGCAGGAACCTACACCGTAACAGTAACGGCAGCCAATGGCTGTACCAATACAGCAACTACTAGCGTTGTTTTCAAGCATAATTTAGTAGTCACAGCG
>NZ_JBSRVI010000084.1:0-20708 GCF_055134445.1 Arcticibacterium sp. | reverse complement strand
TTTTGCAATTGCCGAAAGTGAAAATGGAATAGATAATTTTCAATTTTGGGATTATCCTGTAACTATGCCCGAGACAGAGAACCCAGACGGTAATGTTTATGACATACGTCTTACAAAGCACGAAGATGGATGGATTTACGGTGTTTTTTGTGCCGAAAGGAAAGACCCTAATGCCACACCAGGTGATGAATCTTCCGCACACGCCAGTGCAGGGATAGCAAGAACCAAAGATCTAATAACGTGGGAAAGGCTGGCAGATTTAAAAACGAGCAGCGACCAACAAAGAAATGCGGTTTTGCACCCCGAATTTGTAGGTGGAAAATACGCTTTTTACACACGTCCGCAAGATAGCTTCATAGATGCCGGTACTGGCGGAGGAATTGGTTTTGGAGTCTGCGAAGACATAGAAAATGCTGTCATTATAAATGAAGTCATTTTACATGGAAAATCTTATCATACGGTTTATGAGGTGAAAAACGGACAAGGGCCGGTACCTATTAAAACAGAGAAAGGCTGGCTGCATCTGGCCCATGGGGTAAGAAACACGGCTGCCGGCTTACGATATGTGCTATATATGTTTATGACTGACTTGAAGGACCTAAGCAAAGTCACGCATCTTCCTGGAGGGTTTTTTATTGCTCCTGAAGGGGTAGAAAGAGTAGGAGATGTGTCTAACGTTGTTTTCACCAATGGTTGGATTGCAGACGAAGATGGTAAAGTCTTCATTTACTACGCTTCTTCTGATACAAGAATGCATGTGGCTACCACCACGGTCGATAAATTAATGGATTATTGTATGAATACGCCAGAAGATGGCCTGCGTTCAGCGGCTTCTGTGGAAGTTTTAAAAAGCATTATTATCAAGAATAAATCTCTTTAGTATTTTCTACCTATCTATAAACAAGAAGCCTCTCTTTCTGAAAAGAAGGAAGAGAGGTTTTCTTACACTAAATTTTACCTGAATTAGATAGCATTATCAAAGTAAACCTTATTTTTGAATGTTTAGATAAATAATACCCATGGAGTCTTCGAGTACCTTTTTATAAAATAATCTTAACTCCCTAACCTTAAACTTCAACCATGTCCGAAAAAAAGACGAATAACATGCCTGCCCTTTACACTCTAATGACCGTATGGTTCTTTTGGAGTTTCGTGGCAGCGTCTAATGGTATTCTTATTCCATTATTTAAAGAGAAATTTAATCTATCTCAAACCGAAGCTCAGCTGGTAGATTTTGCCTTTTATGCAGCGTATTTTGTCGGTTCTTGGCTTTATTTGGTGTTTTCTAAAATCATGAAAACAGATATTTTAAATAAAATAGGGTACAAAAACGGAATCGTTATTGGTCTTGGTTTATCGGCTTTGGGTACACTTTTGTTTTACCCTGCGGCAGTAACAGAGTCTTATGAATTGCTTTTAGGAGGTCTATTTATAGTAGGTCTTGGTTTTAGCCTTCAGCAAACTGCCACACAGCCTTTCATGATAGCTTTAGGGCCAGCCGAAACAGGTGCTCAGCGTATTAACATGGGCGGTGCGGTCAATAACTTTGGAGGAACCATCGGGCCAGCTTTAGTGAGTTATGCCATTTTCGGTTCTATTTCAAAAGATGCGGCATTAAATGCTTCCATTCAAGACGTAAAAATTCCTTATTTGATATTAGGAGCTCTTTTCGTGATTGTGGCTATTTTCTTTTTGGTGTCAAAACTACCTAGAATTAGGAACGATGAAGAAGTTAAGGTAGACAACACCCTTACTTATGTACCGCTGGTATTCTTAGGTATTTTCGCCATAGTGTCAATTGCAGTAAGCATAGAAATGGCCATTATGGTAAGTTTTGGTATTATGATGCTCTTTGTAGCTTATGCCCTTTTTAGAGGTATAAGTTCAGGCCCTTTGACAGGAAAAGAGAATTCGGTTTTTGATTTCCCACAAGCTCTTTTAGGAATGGCCGCCATCTTTGTTTATGTAGGTGTAGAGGTTACTGTTGGTTCTAATTTGGGGGAATATTTAAAAGAGACACAGGGCTTAGATTCTTCAGAAATATCTAAATACGTATCGCTGTTTTGGGGTAGTATGATGATTGGCCGTTGGACAGCCGCCATGCCAGCCTTTAATCCTTCTGCTATGTGGAAGAAGATTTTGACTTGGGTGGTTCCTTTTACAGCTTTTGGTATTGTTTTAGGAGCTAACTCGCTTTACAGTGGTGATGTATCAGACCTTTATCCTTATGCCATTTGCGTTGTTATTATGATTTTAGCTTTCATAGCCGCAAGAGAAAAACCAGTTCTGATTTTATTGATATTTACGGCTTTAGGAGCCATTATGACCTGTATCGGTATTTTTAGTTCAGGAGATATTGCCCTTTTCTGTCTTATTTCTGGTGGACTTTTCTGTTCTATCCTGTGGCCTAGTATTTTCTCATTGGGTACAGCAGGTCTAGGTAAGTATACCAATCAAGGCTCAGCATTACTTATCATGATGATTTTAGGAGGAGCCATTTTGCCAGTAATTCAAGGGAAATTAGCAGATATGATAGGTATTCAGTTTTCTTACACTTTGGCAGCAGCCTGTTTCATATTCCTGTTTGTATTTGGCTTGGTAGCTCAGAAAACATTGAGAAAGCAAGGCATCGACTTTGACGCCGAAGTAGCCAAAGGGGCAGCAAAAGGCGGACACTAATTTATGCAAGACATTAATATCAGAGAATTTGGCGAAGATGATTTTGAGCAATTGCTTGAGCTCTTCAAAGAATTCTCTGTTTTTGAAAAACGCCCTCATATGATGGTCAATGATTTGACCACAATGAAGGCCGAGAAAGATTATTTCAAAGGTTTTGCTGCAGTTTTACCTGACGGTAAAATTGTGGGATATGCCACCTATAACTTTGTTTATTACACCTGGAGCGGGAAATCCATTTACATGGACGACCTCTACGTAAAACCTGCTCATAGAGGAACAGGTTTAGGCAAAGGACTTATCCATAAGGTGATAGATTTTGCTAGAGAAAACAAGTGCCAAAAAGTGAAATGGCAAGTTTCTCATTGGAATGTAAAAGCGAAAGAGTTTTATCGAAGTTTAGGAGCAGTAATAGATGATAACGAACAAAACTGCGACTTAAAATTGAATTAGGAATGAACCCCGAAATTATAGATTCACCCGAAAGGAAATTTATAGGTATGGCCTTAGAAATGACTTATAGTCAGGATACCACAGGTCAGTTATGGGGCAGCTTTATGCCGAGAAGACAAGAGGTGAAAAACAGGGTTCATCAAGGTTATTTCTCTCTGCAGGGCACAGATCCTGCTTTTACCATGTATGACAGAAATGTTGACAGGCTTTTTACAAAATGGGCTTTAATAGAAGTCTCCAATTTTGATAATGTGCCAGAGGGCATTGAAACCTTCGTATTACCTGCTGGTAAATATGCCATCTTTCTTCACAAAGGAAAGAGCGTTCCCGCCTTCATAGAAAAGATAAAAACTATTTTAAACGAATGGCTCCCGTCTTCAGGATTCCAAATTGACAACCGCCCCGACTTCGAAGTGCTAGAAGAAAACGCAAGAAATAACCCAGAAGCAGAAGAGGAGATTTGGGTGCCGATAAAGTAAGATTCTTGTCTGCAGAAAGTAATCCGTGAAATCCCTGTCTGCTGATTTATCCGCCGTAAGGAGGAAAAGCAGGCGTATTCCATTAAGTGAAAATCCAATGCTAAAAAATTTAAAAAAAGAAATTCAATCAGAGCTCAGCAATATCTTAGAATTTTGGTCAAAGAATACCCTCGATGAAATCAATGGAGGTTTTATTGGTAAAATGAGCACCTATAGTAAAATCCATCCAGCAGCCGAAAAGGGAGGAGTTCTTAATGCCCGAATTCTTTGGACATTCTCTGCTGCCGCTGGTTTTGAAAGTCTTTCAGAAGAAGAAAGAGAAACAAGTTTCGCTTTTGCCAATAGAGCTTTTGTGTATTTCAAAACAAATTTTGTGGACCATGAAAAGGGCGGCGTTTATTGGTCTATCAATGCTGATGGCTCTCCAAAATCAACTCGAAAACAAATCTACGGATTGGCTTTTGCCATTTATGGTTTATCAGAGTTTTACAAAGTATCAGAAAATGAAGAAGCCTTGGTTTTGGCTAAGAACCTTTATGAACTCATAGAAAAATACAGTTTCGATGAGCAGTATGGAGGGTATTGGGAAGCTTTCACCAAAGATTGGGAATTGTTAGAAGATTTGCGACTAAGCGAAAAGGACCGCAATGACCCTAAAACCATGAATACGCATTTGCACATCATTGAGGCATATGTGAATTTGTACAAAGTTTGGGAAGATGAAGGCTTGAAATCTAAAATTGAGCATTTACTAGAAGTTTTTGAAAACCATATAATTGATAAAGCGTCTGGCCACATGAAACTCTTTTTTGATGCAGCGTGGAATAATCAATCGGCTGGGATTTCTTATGGGCACGACATTGAAGCCGCATGGCTTTTACATGAAGCTGCGGCAGCATTAGGGAATGATGAGTTAACACAAAAATGGGAATCCTTTGCCATTCAAATGGCAGACGCCACCATAGAAGGGTTCAATTTGGACGGCAGTCTGAATCATGAAAAAGATGCTGACACAGGGCATATAGATACGCATAGAGAATGGTGGGTAAGTGCAGAGGCCATGATTGGCTTTTTGAACGCCTACCAGATTTCCAAAGAGGAAAAATATTTGCCTTTGGTAGGGCAATTATGGGATTTTACTAAAAATCATTTGATTGACCGTAAAAACGGCGAGTGGTATTGGGGCGTTTATGCTCCCACATCTTGCGAGCCAAACTATCAAATCATGGATGCCGAAGACAAAGTAGGTTTCTGGAAATGTCCCTATCATAATGCACGAGCGTGTATGGAATTGATTCTTAGATTGGAAGCAATAATTGCGTAGATTTATAACTGCAATTAGTAAGAAAAATAACCTAAATTATAAATGAAAAAATTAACCTTAAGTCTATCCTTTGCCTTATTGGCACTTATAAGTTTTGCCCAGTCTCCTTATAAAAACGCTAGTCTCTCAGACGAAGCTAGAATAGCAGATTTGCTTTCTAGAATGACCGTTGAAGAAAAAGTGGGGCAATTAAACCAAGTTAATGGCGGGGTTTTAACAGGCCCAAGTGTAGCAAATGACCCTGGAGCACAGGGTAAGGTACAATTACTAAAAGACGGTATGGTGGGTTCTTTCCTAAATGTGGTAGGAACAGAGCAAACATTGGCCACCCAAAAAATAGCAGTAGAACAAACAAGACTAGGCATTCCATTATTATTTGCCTTTGACGTGATTCACGGTTATAAAACCGTTTTCCCTATCCCCTTGGCAGAGGCTGCTTCGTGGGATTTGGCAGCCGCCGAGAAATCTGCTTCTATTGCTGCTAAGGAAGCCTCTTCAGCAGGATTGCACTGGACTTTCGCTCCTATGATGGACGTTTCTCGCGAGCCACGCTGGGGTAGAGTGATGGAGGGTTCAGGTGAAGATCCATATTTGCAAGGAAAATTTGCGGCAGCGAGGGTTAAGGGCTTTCAAGGAAACTTCGATGAAAATCATGTTTTGGCTACTATAAAGCATTTTGCGGCATACGGTGCTGTGGAAGCAGGTAGAGAATATAACACGGTAGATGTGAGCAGATATGCCCTTTGGAATTACTATTTACCTTCCTATAAAGCTGCTGTGGATGCGGGTGCTGCCACGGTGATGAATAGTTTCAATTTGGTGGATGGTATTCCTGCCGGTGGAAATGATTTTTTGGTCAATAAAGTGCTGAGAGACAAATGGGGTTTTGACGGCATGGTGATTTCTGACTGGGCGTCTTTTGGCGAAATGATAATTCACGGTTATTCGAAAGATGCTGAGCAAGCCGCCATTCAAGCTATTATGGCTGGTTCAGACATGGATATGGAAGCTGGAGTAACTAGAACTACCTTGGTAAACTCTGTAAAAGAAGGCAAAGTACCAATGGCTGTTTTAGATGCCGCGGTTAGTAGAGTGTTGGCCTTAAAATTCAAGCTTGGGCTATTTGACAATCCTTACAAATATCATGATGCTGCCAAAGAAAAAGCTACACTTATGGCGGATGCTCATTTAGCAGAAGCAAGAAAAGCTGCAGGAAACACCATGACTTTATTGAAAAACTCTGATGGCGTTTTACCATTGAAAAGTCCTAAAAACATTTTAGTCTTAGGTCATTTGGCTGAAAGTCAAGACGACGTTTTAGATTTCTGGAAAGGACAAGGCGAGCATAAATACACGGTAACCATTTTAGAAGGAATAAAAGCAAAGTACCCAAAAGCCAATGTTACTTTCATTCGCTCGGTGGGCAGAGAAGGTGATTTTGATGCAAGCTCTGTAAAGGAAATTAAGAAGGCCGCTAAAAAAGCTGATGTAATCATTGCTACAATTGGGCTTTTTGGTGATTTGGCAGGCGAGGCTCGTTCACTTTCTGATGTGTCGCCTTCTGATGGGCAAATAGAAATGTTGGCCAATGCAAAATCCACAGGTAAGCCAGTGGTAGTTTTGGTGCAGGCTGGTCGCCCAATGATTATGACAGATGTGGTTAAAAACTTCAATACGGTGCTTTACACTTGGATTGGCGGTACGCAGCACGGCCATGGAGTAGCTGATGTTTTGAGTGGTGATGTAAATCCTTCGGCCAAAACGGTGATGAGTTTTCCAGTAGCCATGGGTCAAATACCAGTTTATTATAATCACTATAACGGTAGCCGCCCACATATAGATGGAAACGAAGGTCCAGACCATTTCTGGGTGTCTCGTTACAGAGATATCCCTAATGAGCCTTTATATCCTTTCGGTTATGGTTTGAGCTATTCTACTTACAAATATTCAGATTTGAAAATCTCAAAAACTAGCATCAATCAGAATGAGTCTGTAAACGTTTCGGTGAATATCAAAAATACATCTGATGTAGATGGAACTGAAATAGTGCAGCTTTACATTAGAGATTTGGTTTCTCAGCCAGTGCGACCAGTAAAAGAATTGAAAGATTTCGCGAGAGTAGAAATAGCGGCTGGCCAATCAAAAACAGTAACATTCGAATTACCAGCCACCAAGCTTTCTTTCTTCGACCAGGACGGAAACGTTTTGCTTCAAAAAGGAGCTTTTAAAGTCTTTATAGGAACGAACTCGAGAGACGTTTTAGAAGTGGGTTTGGAGTTGAGATAATGTTTTGAAATGACTTATTATTAATTTGTGCGGTAGCATTTTTATAAACTATCCATATTGTCAAAATACTGTTTGAAGGACGGTCAATTTTCTAAGTCAATTGTTTTTAATAGTGTTTCTCTTTTAAAAATTGAGTGTACAAGTTTATTTTGATAATGTTTTTTTGATTACTTTTTTACGATAAAAAAGTAATACCCGTCCGGTAGGACAACCATAGTAAACGCAAGAACGACCTGTTTGTATAAAAAGACGTCTGTACCTCATGAGATATTTGATTAAAACCCTACTATTCCTAAGCCTATTCACCTGGCAAAACCATTAACTTGAACCAACAATTCACACATATTGCCCAAATAATTCACCAGGCACGCACAAATGCCGTTAAAGCAGTAAATGCGGAGTTAATAAATTTATATTGGAATATGGGAGCATGTATTTCTAGGGAAACTGAGGCGGCTTCTTGGGGAGATAAAACTGTAGATGAACTTGCTAGCTTTTTGCAAAAGAACCATCCGGAACTGAAAGGTTTTAATAGAAGAGGTTTGTACAGAATGAAGCAGTTTTATGAAACCTATGCTTCTTTCTCAATTGTGACATCAAAGAAGACACAATTAGAAGGGGTTGAAAAAGGGGGAAATGCAATTGTGTCCTCGCCGAGGACACAATTGCAAATTGCTGAGAATAAGGGTAGTATAAAGGTGCCCTCGTCAAGTACACAATTTGAAATAGATGACATTAGAGACACTATTTTATGTAGTTTAAGCTGGACTCATCACCGAACAATATTTACTAGATGTGAAACGGAAGAGGAGATTGTGTTCTATCTAAAACAGGTCATTAAAGAGAGATACACCGTTAAGGAACTCGAACGCCAGATTTCTGCAGGATTGTTTGAACGAATGATGTTGAGTAAAACTAAAGCCGTTAACATGGTTCAAAAAACTTATTCTGAAATATCAAATACAATTCTTGATAGCTATGTGTTTGATTTTTTAAACCTAAAAGAGAAACATAGTGAAAGTGATTTGCAAAGAGGTTTAGTAAATCAAATGAAAGATTTCATTTTGGAACTGGGTAAAGATTTTCTATTTATTGGGGAAGAGTATAAAGTCCAAGTTGGCAATAGTGACTTTTACATAGATTTACTATTCTTTCATAGAAGCCTACAATGTTTAATTGCATTCGAACTAAAAGCGGACAAATTCAAACCATAGCATCTAGGGAAGTTAAATTTTTACTTAGAAGCTCTTGATAGGGATGTTAAAGGTCAAAACGAAAATCCAAGCATTAGAGTGTTATTGTGTAAAGATAAAGAGGAGGAAGTTGTGGAATATGCACTTAGCAGAAGCCTGTCGCCGACGTTGGTATCTGAATACAAAACAAAACTACCTGATAAGAAATTGCTTCAAAAGAAGCTCCATGAAATTTTTAATTAACCCAATGAAAAACCTAACCCTACTACTCCTAAGCCTATTCGTATGGCAAAATCTTATAGCTCAGCCACCACCAGACCATCAATGGGTGGAGGTGGTAGTTTCGCCAAATAACTCAAATTGGCTTTATGAAATAGGAGAGGAGGCCGAGTTTACGGTTACCGTTCTTAAGAAAAATGTACCCTTAGAAAACGCCACCATCAAATATTCCATAGGTCCAGAGAAAATGCCTGACATTATCCAAAACGAAGTGGTGTTAAAATATGGTGCCATTAAGATAAGTGGAGGTACCATGAAAACCCCAGGGTTTCTAAGGTGTCATGTCAGTACAGAGGTAGACGGAAAGACATATTCTGGTTGGGCTACAGCAGGTTTTGAACCTGAAAAAATCAAAGCTACAGTTAAGAAGCCTGTCAATTTCAATATCTTCTGGAATGAGGCTTTGGCAGAAAACGCCAAACTTCCTTTAGATACGAAAATGACACTTTTACCAGAACGATGCACCGAAAAGGTGAATGTGTATCATGTCAGTCTTCAAAACTGGAAAAGAGGAGCAAGACTTTACGGAATCCTATGTGTACCCAAAGCCGAAGGGAAATATCCTGCTGTACTAAAAGTACCTGGAGCAGGTATTAGACCTTATTATGGCGATGTTCAGTTTGCCGAAGATGGCGTTATAAGCTTCGAAATAGGCATTCATGGTATTTCGGTGATTATGCCGCAGCAAAATTACGACGACCTTTTATCTGGCTGGAATAATCACTATTGGAATAATAACCTGAACGACAAAGACACTTACTTCTACAAACGTGTGTATATGGGCGTGGTGAGAGCCAATGATTTCATAACATCCCTTCCACAGTGGGATGGTAAGAACTTAGGCGTGATGGGCAGTAGCCAAGGAGGAACACTAACGCTAGTAACAGCAGGTCTTGATAAAAGAGTGACAGCCGCTTCTCCAGTACACCCAGCTATGTGCGATTTGACAGGATATTTAGAAGGAAGAGCAGGCGGTTGGCCACATTATTTGGCAGATACCACTAAATGGTCAAGAGCAAGCCATCCTGACGTTTTAGAGACTATCGGCTATTATGATGCTGTCAATTTTGCCAGACAAGTAACTGTGCCCGTTTTATTCTCTTTTGGTTTTAATGACACCACCTGTCCGCCCACATCTGTTTATGCGGCATACAATAGCATCACTAGCCCAAAGGAAACCTTTTTGGCAGTAGAATCCTCACATTGGATTTTTCCAGAGCAATATGAGAAACAACGAGCTTGGATGATGAAGCAATTGAAGAAGTGATTTTCACCCAAAAGTTTTGTTAAATTTGTTTAGGCTAAAATATTTTGAATATGACACAATTATTAGTTGAGGTTCCAGAAGAAGAATTAGATTTTTTCAATTCGCTTATAGAAAAATTTAAATACAACTCAAGAGTATTGGAAGATGAAGATGAATTCTCACCTGATTTAAAGGCACTATTAGATGAGCGATTGCAAGAAGATGAGTCCGAATATATTCCAATTGAAAAGGCTAATGCCTTTTTAGAGAAAAAATATGGTTTATAAAATCATTATATCTCAAAGGGCTTTAGATGAACTTGAAAGTGCGATTGAGTATTATTCTCGTAATAAGTCTAGTACTATTGTTTTTTACAAGGCATATAAAAATACGCTATCGACTTTAGAGATAAATCCATTTTTTCAAAAAAGGTATAAAAATGTAAGAGGCCTACCAATTCCTAAATATCCTTATATGATATTGTTTACAGTCGATAAAGCAAATAAGGTAGTAGAAATTAGATCTATTTTTAACACCTTTCTAAATCCCAATAAGTATCCTTTAATAGAATTAGTGTAATGAATAAAAAAAGCGAACCAAACTGGCCCGCTTAATTTTATATAGAAGATTTTTATCACTTCTGTAAATACACCGTTCTTTGTGGAAACGGAATCTCAATTTTTGCATTATCAAATCCTTTCTTAAGCTGCTCGTGCATATAGAAATACACATCCCAGTTATGTTCACTTTTTGCCCATGGACGAACCGCAAAATTGACAGAGTATCAGCCAGCTGATATGCTTAAGAAGTAATTCTGAACTTATTTATCTGTTTATAGCGAAAATGTAACATTATCGAAGGAAATTGTACGATATGTGAAAATGCTTTGACTTTAGAAAGCATAAATTTGAGACTATATGGTTTCGAAAAAAATATTTCTTGTCTTTTTGGGAATACTTCTCTTTGCTTGTGAATCAAAGCAACAGAAAAAATATGTCATAGGTTTTTCTCAATGTTGTGATGACGCGTGGCGGGACGTGATGAATCGCGAAATGCAAAGGGAGTTATTATTTTACCCAGAAGTAGATTTTAAACTGGATAAGAGCGGGTTTGATAGCAAAGAGCAGATAAAGCGGATTCGGAAACTAATAAAAGAGGGAATTGATTTGTTAATTGTGACCCCCAATGAAGCAGAGCCCTTAACTGAAGTGTTGGAAGAAGTTTATGACTCAGGAATTCCGACGATACTAATCGACAGAAAAATAAATTCGGATTTATATACTTCATTTGTAGGAGCTGACAATTATGAAATAGGCTATACTGCGGGGAAATACTTATTCAATAAATTTCCGAAAGGTGCTAATATTCTTGAGCTTACAATGGATATGAACATCACGCCTGCGGTAGATCGGAAAGAAGGGTTTGCTGATGCAATTAAAACCAACAATCGATTTAAATTAAATACCTCATTAGAAATTATTGATCTTAAAGAGATTGAAGAGAAACTTCCAATGGTTCTGGAAAGCTCCCCAGAGATAAATATCATTTTTGGGCAAACAGACCTGCTCGCCAAAACGGCATATAACTATTTGCAAAAAAGCAGGTCTGGAAAAAAATTTTTCTATGTAGGAATAGATGGAATCCCTGTGGATAAGGGGATAAAGGACGTTTTAGATGCTAAACTTGATGCAACATTCCTTTATCCTACTGGTGGTAGTGAAGCTATCCAGCTTGCCATGAAAATATTGAAAGGGCAGGCATTTGATAAAGAGAATAAGCTCGCAACGAGCGTTATTGACAAGGATAATGCAGAAATTATGTTTTCGCAAATTCGGAAAATAAACGACCAACAGAAAGATATTGAATTACAAGCCGGTAAAATGAACGACCTCAATAAGACATTTTCATCCCAGCGGAATGTGCTTTATTTTACGTTGATACTTCTTTCGCTTGTTTTGGTTTTAGGTTCGGTCTTACTTTATCTTTTCAGAGAAAAACAGTTTTCAAATAAACTTTTAGAGAAACAGAACGAGTCTATTAATAGGCAGAAAGACGAGATTGAACGGATTTCTGAAAGTGCAAAAAATGCTACAGAAGAGAAACTGCGTTTTTATTCTTATGTCTCTCATGAGTTTAAAACACCTCTGAGCCTAATTCTTACTCCTACAGAGGATATTTTGAATAGGAATGTGCTTGACAAAAAAGAAGTAATAGGAACCTTAAATCTGGTTAGAAAGAATGCCAATAGACTCCTCCGTTTGGTCAATCAATTATTAGAAATCAGAAAATTGGATTCTGGTAAAATGGCATTAGATAAGCATCACTATGACATTGTTAGTTTTTTAAGAGAAATTGTAAATGATTTTTTGCCTACGGCCAAAAGTCGAAAAATTGACCTACAGTTTATTTGCTCTTTCCCTGAGCTAGTATTTTTATTTGATTTTGATAAGTTAGATAAAGTTTTCTTTAACCTTATTTCAAACGCATTTAAACATACGCCAGATGGTGGGTATATACATATTACGCTAAGGAAAAGTATGAATTCACTTGAGTTTCTGGTGGCAGATAATGGAGAAGGAATGAATGAGGAAGAAAAAGAACATGCTTTTGATATGTTCTATAGCGGAGGTCATAATAGTTCTTTAGGTACAGGCTTGGGCCTTTCGTTGTCTTATGAGTTTATCACCCTTCATGAAGGCCAAATATCTTTAGCGTCTAAAAAAAATGAAGGCACAACGTTCAAAATCTTGCTTCCAATATCGGAAATTGAGGAAATGGTAGCCTCCAAAGCAACTAACGTCAAGCATTTTATAGATGGATTAGTAGAGGAACCTACAGAAGAGCAAGATTCTAAGGGAGAGCACAAGGAGTCGGTGGTAATTATTGAAGACAATCCAGACATGCTCTATTTTTTGAAATCTAAATTTCAGAATACCTACCTCACGTATACCGCAACAGATGCTGAAAAAGGATGGGAACTTATTTTGTCGAATATTCCTGATTTGATAATAAGTGATGTTATGCTTCCCGGGAAAAATGGCTTTGCATTAACAGAGCAGGTCAAAGCCGACTTCAGAACGTCGCATATTCCAGTTGTGCTTTTGACGGCTAAAGGCCAAATGGAAAGCCAAATTAAAGGAACCCAAGCAGGAGCTGATGCTTATTTGTCAAAACCTTTTAATCAGCAGCTTCTGGAAGAAAAGGTGAAGAGCCTTATAGGGAATAGAGATAGAATGAAAAGAAGGTTTTCTAATGAAATTCTGGAGGCATCTTCATCCAGTTCTGGAGAGCGTAAATTTTTGATTGAGTTTGAAAACATGATTGAGAAAAACTTGAAGTCCAATACTCTTTCGGTTGAAAACCTTAGTCATGAATTGGGCATGTCTAGGGTTCAGCTATACAGAAAAATAACTGCCTTGACAGAGCATAATGTCAACGACTATATTGCTAATTATAAAATAAAAAGAGCCAAGGTTTTGCTAAAGGACGGCTCTAAAAATATTAGCGATATAGCTTATGAACTAGGCTTTAATACACCAGGATACTTCACTACGTTCTTCCGTCAGAAAACTGGCAAGACTCCCTCAGAGTGGCGAGTTTAGGACTTGTTACAAATTTGTAGTTTGTCGTAACATTTCTATACATTCGTTTGATTTTCGTTATTTAATCCTTTGATAGATAGACACTTAAGGTATGAATCAAATTTGATACTATTTGACCATTTACTGAATCAAGTTTCTGTAGTGCATTAAGATATTTGTTCCATCATCTAAAAACGAATGATGCGAACAAACAAGGAATTTAAAATATTTATCTGGTCTTTATCGGCCGCTTTAGGTGGCTTTCTTTTCGGCTTTGATACAGCCGTAATCTCAGGAGTAGAGCAAACCCTTCAGCAGCTCTGGAACTCAACAGTGTTAGAACATGGCCTTACGGTTTCTATTGCACTTTTAGGTACCGTTTTAGGCTCCTTGTTTGGTGGCTTTCCAGCAGACAAGTTTGGAAGAAAAACTAGCCTTTTTGTGGTGGCTATTCTTTATTTGGTGTCTGCCATTGGTTCAGCATATGCAGTAGATTGGTATAGCTTTTTAGTTTTTCGGTTGCTTGGCGGTTTCGGTGTTGGCATATCGTCGGTGGTGGCTCCCATGTATATAGCAGAAATAGCCCCTCCTATTAAAAGAGGTAGGCTAGTAGCCTTATTTCAGTTCAATGTAGTTCTGGGGATTTTGATGGCCTACTTCTCAAATTACATTATAGGAACCATACTTCAACTTAACTGGCGTTGGATGCTGGGAATAGAAGCATTACCTGCTTTGATTTTCTTACTGCTCATTATTGTCATTCCCGAAAGTCCTCGATGGTTAATTTTAAAGAAAAATATGGTTTCTCAGGCCAGTGCTATTTTATCTATAATAGACCCATTAGAGGCAGATTCTACCATAAAAGACATTTTAAGAGGGAAGGAGGAAAACCAGAAAGTACCATTCTTTGAAATTTTCAAAAGAACCTATAAAAAGCCGCTAACATTAGCTGTTTTGTTTGCAGTGTTTAATCAGGTTTCGGGTATTAACGCTATTATTTATTATGCTCCTCGCATTTTTGAAATGGCGGGTTTAGGTGCTAGTGCTGCATTGCTTTCGTCTACCGGGATTGGTTTGGTAAACTTAATTTTTACTCTGGTAGGTCTTTCTTTAATTGACAAGTTTGGGCGTAAGTACTTAATGACTATAGGCTCTGTAGGCCTTATTGTTTCTTTGTTTTTAGTAAGCTGGTCGTTCTGGACGAACACTACTGGTGTTTTTGTTCCTGCTTTCCTGTTTCTCTTTATCGCATTTTTTGCGATGTCGCAAGGGGCGGTTATCTGGGTCTTTATTTCTGAGGTTTTCCCGAACAGGGTAAGAGCAAATGGCCAATCTTTGGGCAGTTTTACCCATTGGCTGCTTGCTGCAATAATATCTTTCTCCTTTCCCTATTTCGCAGAAACCCTTGGTGGGGCGGTTACTTTCTCATTTTTCGCTTTCATGATGGTGCTTCAACTGCTCTTTGTGTTAAAAATGATGCCTGAAACGAAGGGTACCTCTTTAGAAAACTTAAAAACGGTAGAAATATGAAAAGTCAAGAATCAAAATCTATCGTATGTTTTGGTGAAGTCCTTTGGGATATATTACCTACCAGCAAACAGGTGGGCGGAGCACCATTAAATGTAGCGTTTCACTTAAACAGTCTGGGGCTGAACTCTAGAATCATAAGTAAAATTGGGAATGATGATTTGGGTAAAGAGTTATTAAACTATGCTCAAGCTGGAAAACTAGATACTTCACTTATACAGGTAGGAGAATCTCACTTAACCGGAGTGGCTAAAGCTAATATTTCAGATAGAAACGAAGTCACTTACAAAATTTTACAGCCAGTGGCTTGGGATTATATTGAGCCGCATTGGAAGAGTAAAACTGCAGTCAAAGAATCTTCTGCTTTCGTTTTTGGAAGTTTAGCCACAAGGGGAGGGTGTACGTATAATACACTACGTGAACTTTTAGATTTGGTCTCATACAAGGTTTTTGATGTTAATCTAAGAAAGCCTTTTTACAGCCCTGAAATCATCAATGACCTATTTTCTAAGGCAAATCTCATCAAAATGAATGAGCATGAGCTTGCTATCATTTCTGAATGGAATAATATAGAGGGAGATGAAAAGTCATGTGTAAAAAGTTTGGCTGACAAATATAAATCAGAAGCCATATGTATCACCCGTGGAGCCGAAGGAGCTCTGCTTTATAAAGAGGGAGCGTTTTACCAGCAAACTGGTTTTGAAGTTGAGGTGAAAGATACCATAGGAAGTGGAGACGCTTTTCTGGCGGGTCTTTTAAATAGCCTTCTTAGTCGTCAACTTCCAGAAAAGGCTCTTGAGTTTGCATGTGCCATGGGCTCTTTAGTAGCTACTTATCACGGAGCTACACCTGTCATTACCATTGATATGGTAGAAGAGTTTCTTAAAAATACTAAGACCAATTTTTAACCTATAATCAATAATTAAACAAAACTAGACAATGAAAAAAACTCTATGTTCAATCTTATTACTGCTAATGACCATTCAAATGGCATTGGCACAGCGTCAAATTTCCGGAAAGGTTTTGGGCGGCGATACAGGAGAAGCCCTTATAGGAGCCAGTATTGTAGTTAAAGGAAGTACTATAGGAACCACGGCTGATACTGAAGGAGATTTCAGCCTTTCAGTACCTGATGGAAATAACGTGGTAACTGTTTCTTTTGTGGGATATGCTTCTCAAGATATAGAAATAGGAAATCAAACAAATTTTCAAGTAACGCTGGAGTCTTCTTTAGCTTTATCGGAAATAGTGGTGGTAGGGTATACCTCACAGCGTAAAGAAGACCTTACAGGTTCGGTGGCTGTGGTAGAAATGAAGCCTATCAAAAACAATAGTTCTGGAAATGTAATGCAGGCTATGCAAGGTCGTGTACCTGGTCTTTATATTGAAAAAGATGGCTCGCCTAATGGTTCTAATTCCAGAATATTAATAAGAGGAGCCAATACTTTAGGGAATAATGACCCTCTTTATATAATTGACGGTATTCCCACTACTAGGCCAGAGGTTTTTCAAAACTTAAATCCTGCTACAATAGCTTCTGTTCAGGTTTTGAAAGATGCTTCAGCACAGTCTATTTATGGCTCTAGAGCTTCAAATGGTGTTATTATAGTTACAACCAAAAATGGAGGAGACACTGACGGAAAGGTAGCCTTTCAGTTTAACAGTAGTATAGCTGCTCAGTCAGAAAAGTCAATGCGTTTTGATATGCTTAACGCGGTTGATAGAGGCAGAGCCCTTTGGCAAGCTTCTGTAAACGATCTTCAAGACCCAGCAGCTGGTTATGGCGATATTTATGACTTTTCTTGGAATAACGATTTTGATAATCCAGTCTTAAGTAGTGTTAGCCTAAAGCCATTTGTTGGCGGAGACCCCAATACGCCTGTTGGTGATACAGATTGGCAGTCTGAATTGTATAAAACAGGAATTATTACCCAAAACGATCTAACAGCATCTTACGGGAACAAAAAATCTTCTATTGAGATTAATTTTGGACATCTTAAGAATACTGGTATGCTGCAAAATACAGGATACGATAGACTTACAGGTAGCATTAATGCCCTTACAAGAGCCTTTAATGATAAAGTTAGATTTGGAACCAATTTAAGAATAGCTAACTCTAATGAGACTCTTACTGCCAGGGATTTGGGTGGAGCCACTTCTACTTTCTTAGCTGTGACAATGGCCCCTACTATTCCTGTGTACCAAATTGATGGAGAAACATTTGCGGGAGCATCTGGAGCTGGTTATTCAGATAGAAATAATCCACTTCACATGCAGCATATTGCTAGATGGAATAATACAAATAGGTTAAGTGCCTTTGGTAATGCTTTTGTTGAAATTCAGCCAATTAAGAATCTTTATTTCAAATCAAATATTGGAGCAGATAATAACACTTTTGAAAGTAAGGTCATTACACCAACTTTCTCTGAAGGAGCATTCAATAGAACCACAAATAGCTTGTCTTTTGACCAAAATAAATTCTTAAGCACAACTTGGTCAAATACCTTAAGGTATGATTGGGAGCTAGATGTTAATAACAGCTTTAAATTCTTAGTAGGTACAGAATTTATCAAAACTGATTTAGATTTTCAGTTTACTAAGAAAGAAGGCTATGCACTTCAAACAGAAGAGTATTTTACTTTGAATGCTGGTACGGGTAATACCACAGCTACTGGTGGTTCTACAGGAAGTAGGCTATTCTCACAATTTGCTCGTGTAGACTATAACCATGCTGATAAATATTTGTTGGCCTTTACTTTGCGTAGAGATGGTTCTTCAAGATTTGGAGAAGATAACCGCTATGGTATTTTCCCAGCAGCTTCTTTGGGCTGGAGGCTAGATCAAGAAGACTTTATGGTTGATGGTGGAGTTTTTGACGAGTTAAAACTTAGAGTAGGTGTTGGAAGAGTTGGAAACCAGCAGATTGGTGACCTTGCAAGGTTTGGCTTGTTTGATACACGTTATGGTACCACCCAAGCACAATTGGTTGGTGGTTTCTGGGAACAATACATGAATATTGGTACGGCCTATTCATTATCGGGAGCAAACACTGGAACGCTTCCTTCGGGTTTTGTTCAGACTCAGGCGGCAAACTCAGGTCTTAAATGGGAAACAACTGATGAGATTAATGCAGGGATTGACTTTGCTTTTTTGAATAACAAAGTTTTTGGTTCTTTTGATTATTTTACTCGTAAAACTACGGGTATCTTAATTACTCCTCCAGTAGCAGCTACACTTGGCGAAGGGCAAACAAGAGCCGTTAATGGTGCTTCAAAGTCTAATAAAGGTTGGGAGTTTATGGCTGGCTATAGAGGAAGTGCGGGCAGTGATTTGAAATATAATATAACAGCTAACATTACTCATTTTAGAGATAAAATCACTGAATTACCAGAAAACGTTCGTCCTGCTTACCCTGGAAATATCGACAATACAATAATTGGCCACTCGCAGTTTGATATTTTTGGATATAGAACAGATGGCTTGTTTCAGTCTCAAGCTGAGGTGGATGCAGCCCCTACACAAATTGGTGCAGGACCGGGAAGAATTAAATATGTGGATGTAAATAACGATGGTGTAATTAACGCTTTTGACCAAGATTGGATTGGTACTACATTACCCGCAGCAGAATACGGATTGCGATTAGATTTGACTTACAAGAAATTAGATTTCACCGCATTTGGTGCTGGCGTAGTAGGTCGTGAAGGTTTTGATGTTTATACTGTTTTTAATAACCTGATGAGAGGGCGTGAGAATGTAGGGCCTGGGGTTTTTGATAGCTGGACGCCACAAAATACTGACACTAATGTACCAGCTCTTACGCTCAAAGATAATAATAATGAAGGCCGTACGTCAGATTACTTCATTGTAAATACTTCTTATTTCAAACTTAGAAATATGCAATTAGGGTATAATATCACCCCTAAATCAGTATTTACTAATCTAAGAGTATACGGTATGGTAGATAATCTTTTCTGGATAAAGAGTAAAAGTTATTCAAGTCCAGATCCTGAGCGTATTGACCTAGATCCAGTCCCAATTCCTAAGACTTTTACTTTTGGAATTAACGCATCATTTTAAATCTTTAAATCTAGAAAAATCATGAAAAAATATATAATAGTAAGCTTTTTGATGGCTGGGCTTTTATCTGTGAGCTCTTGCGAAAACGAACTTGATTACACACCTACAGGTGTGCTATCTTCCTCTGACCTAACTTCGCCTAGTGCAATTGACGGTTTAGTTACGGCTGCTTATGCGGCCATTGGAAATGGTGATATGATAGGCCCTATTTATAGTAATTGGGTATATGGTAGCGTTCGTTCAGACGACACTTACAAAGGTGGTGGAGGTACTGGCGATGTAGGAGAAATAGATGCCTTAGAGCACTATAACCTAGTTCAGCCTACTATGGATGCTTTTGTAACCAGAACATGGAGAAATTTATTTAAGTCTATTTCTAGATGTAATGTAGCTTTACGTGCAGTAAATGGACTAGATGAGGCTTCATATCCTGAAAAGCGTTCTAGGTTAGCTGAGTTACGCTTTTTACGTGGTCATAGTTATTTTACTATGAAACGTTTATACAAAAACATACCTGTTTTTGATGAAAATGTAACACAAGAAGAGATTCTTTCGGTATCGAATGACTTGAGCAATGATGAGGCATGGAGTAAAATTGGTGAAGACTTTCAGTATGCTATTGATAACCTTCCAGATGTACAGCCAGAGCTAGCTCGAGCTACAAAATCGGCTGCACAGGCGTATCTTGCTAAACTGAGGCTTTATCAAGCTTACGAACAGGATGAAAGTCATAGGGTAAACAATATTAACACTAACCGACTGCAGGAAGTAGTAGACTTAGCTAAAGCTGTAGTTAACTCTGGTAAATATAGTTTGTCAGATGATATTGCAGATAATTTCTTGCCTGAAACAGAAAATGGACAAGAATCTATCTTCGCTATTCAGTTTACAATTAATGATGGTACCACTGCTGGTAGAATGAGTTATGAAGATGGCTTGAATTACCCTCACGGTGCTCCTCAATATGGATGTTGTGGTTTTCATGCGGGTAGCCAAAATTTGGTTAACGCACACACTACTGACGAAAACGGATTACCAAAGTTTGAAACGTTTAATGACGGTATTGCAGATTTATCTTCAGCTACGGTAGACCCTAGGCTAGACCATACGGTAGGTATAGACGGTCACCCATATAAGTATGATAATACACTTCCGTTTAGCAATAGTTGGGTACGAGATGCTGGTGTTTATGGAAACTTTCATACCATGAGATTTCAGCAAGCAGCTTCTAGTGGTTCCTATTTTAAATTAGGACCATTCATGGGAACAGCTAAAAACTATGATGTTCTTCGATACGATGATGTACTATTGATTTTAGCGGAAGCGTACATTCAGCTGGGACAGCAAGATTTAGCTCTACCACTTATAAACCAAGTAAGAGTAAGAGCGGCTAACAGTACTTCTAAACTTGCAAAAGCAGATGGTACTTTTGCATCTAATTATAATGTGAAATCATATAGCAGCACAGGTTGGACAAAAGACTTTGCTCTGAAGGCATTGCAGTGGGAACGAAGATTAGAATTTGCTACCGAAGGAGAAAGGTTCTTTGATTTAGTTAGGTGGGGCATAGCTGAACCTGTTTTAAAT